>JAGDCW010000167.1 GCA_017958305.1 Bacteroidales bacterium
GGCCCGGATCGGTCACATTATTCCCAGTTGCCGGCGTTGTTGTTGGCTTCGAAGATGTTGCCCACCATCAGACCGGGATACTTGCCCAGCTTTTCGGCCGTCAGGCGCAGGTTGAGCACCTCTTGGGGATCCATGCCGACGAGATAGACTTCCAGGGGAGTGCGGGCTTCAAAGACGCGGACGATCAGACCGGAGGCACCAGTCATCACATCACCGGCGCGGAGTTCGAACTGCTCGTTGTTGCGGGCGAAGGGCACATAGCGCAACGAGTCGGCGGCAAAGCTGGCGCCGAAAAGCGTATCCTTGACGTTGACATAGGTGGTCTCACGACGGAAACCTTCCAAACCCCATTTCTTGATTTCACGCTGGTTGCCTTTCTGGACGATACGGGCGGCTTCCCATTCGGTCAGACCGTCTTCGAGCTGTTTGTCGTTCAGCACGCCTTCCTTCAGGACGAAGGGCAGTTCACCGTATTTGACGAAATTGATCAGGGTGTCGAAATCATCGGCATACATGCCATGGGTATTCTTGAAAGCCACCTGGGCCGTTCTGATGTCGATCAGACGCTGGATAACGGCCTGGTCTCTAATGGCCTTTTCCCGGTCAAAACGAATCGGTCGCATGATGCTGTCCACGCAAAGATAGGCCATCAGGCAGATGGCGCCCACCAGCAGAACTCTAAAGAAATACTTCATAAAGTCTTTATTTATAAGTTATTACTATTATCAATAGATAGCATTCCGTAAAAGAATCGGACAAAATTAGCACAAGAATTTGAATATCGCTACTTTTATGCCCTAAAAATTTCCCGCCCCATGAATTTTGCGTCCATCCGTGCCCAAATACTCACGCTTTTCGGTTTCGAGCCCACGACCGATCAGGCGCAGGCGCTGGATGCATTGTTGGCCTTCATGGCCAGTCGCGAGGATCATGAGGTTTTTGTGCTGAAGGGCTATGCCGGGACGGGCAAGACATCGCTGGTCAGTGCGGTCATCCGCTTTCTGGACAGCCGGCAGGTGCCTTGTGTGCTGATGGCGCCGACGGGGCGTGCCGCCAAGGTGTTTGCCGCCTACAGCGGACACCCGGCCACGACCATCCACAAGAAAATCTATCGCCAGAAAGTCGTCGACGGCAGTTACGGCGGATTTGTGCCGGCCGAGAACCTGCACGACCATGCCTTCTTCTTTGTCGATGAGACCTCGATGATTTCCAATTCACAGGAGGATGCCTCGATGTTCGGCAGCGGCCGGCTGCTCGACGACCTCCTGCGCTATGTCTATTGCGGAAGGCATTGCAAACTCATCTTGATGGGAGACACGGCCCAGTTGCCGCCGGTGGGGCGTCCCCTGAGTCCGGCCCTCGACCGTCGCGAGTTGGAGGCCTTCGGTATGAAGGTCGATATGTATGAACTGACCCAGGTGCTGCGTCAGGAAACAGGTTCGCTGCTGCTCGAAAATGCCACCCGCCTGCGTACCGCCATAGCCGACGGCGGGGTGGAATCGCTGCCGCAACTGCTGATCAACCGGCAGGATGTCCAGCGCTTGCAGGGCGAAGACCTGATAGAGCAGATCACGGCATCCTATCAGGAGGTGGGGATGGAGGAGTGCAAGATTGTCTGCCGTTCCAACAAGCGGGCGGTGCTTTTCAACCAGGGGATCCGTTCCCGTATCCTGTACAGGGAGGAGGAACTGTCCAGCGGCGACTTGTTGCTGGTGGCCCGGAACAACTACTTTTGGTCGCAACCCTTCAAGGAAATACCTTTCATCGCCAACGGCGACCTGATCGAAGTGGTCAGGGTGCGCCACCAGATGGAGATGTACGGCCTGCGCTTTGCCGACCTGGAAGTCCGTTTCCCCGAGATGCAATGGGAAATGGAGGTCCGCGTCATCCTCGACAGTTTGACAGCCGAGGCCCCGGATCTGGGCGCATCGGCCCAACAGCGTCTATACCAGGCTGTTATGGAGGATTATGCCGACTGTCGCAGCAAGAAGGAACTCTACGAAAACCTGCGGAAAGACCCCTGGCTCAACGCCCTTCAGGTGAAATACGGCTATGCCATGACCTGCCACAAGGCCCAGGGCGGCCAGTGGCGGCATATCTACCTGGACCAGGGCTGGGTGACGGCCGAGATGATGGGCGTCGAATACTATCGCTGGCTGTATACGGCCTTGACCCGTGCCACCGAGAAGGTTTGGCTGGTCAACTTCCGAGATGAGTTTATTGCCGACTGAAGACGGGATTACATGCCGCCGTCGATGGGAATGACCTGACCGGTCACATAGCTCGACATGTCCGAAGCCAGGAAGGTGGCCACGTTTGCGATGTCCTCGGGCGTACCGCCGCGGCGCAGCGGAATCATCTTCATCCAGGCATTGCGGACTTCTTCGCTCAGCTGGGCGGTCATCTCGGTGATGATGAAGCCCGGGGCGATGGCGTTGGCGCGGATGCCCTTCGGGCCCATTTCCTTGGCGATCGATTTGGCCAGGCCGATCATGCCGGCTTTGGAAGCCGAGTAGTTGCACTGTCCGGCATTGCCGTTGATACCGACGATGGACGACATGTTGATGATGCTGCCGCCTTTCTGGCGCGTCATGACGGGAACCACGGCATGGCAGAAGTTGAAGGCCGACTTCAGGTTGACCGTCAGGACCATGTCCCACTGCTGCTCGCTCATGCGCAGCAGCAGACCGTCGCGGGTGATACCGGCGTTGTTGACCAGGATGTCGATGCGGCCGAAGTCTTCTACAATCTGCTTGACGACGGCATGGGTGTCTTCGAAATCGGCGGCGTTGGAGGCGTAGCCTTTGACTTTGACACCATAGGCTTCGATTTCCTTGATGGTGTTCTCGAAATTCTCGTCCATCTTCAGATCGGTCAGGGCGATGTTGGCGCCTTCGGAGGCGAATTTCAGGGCAACAGCCTTGCCGATGCCTCTGGCAGCTCCGGTAACCAGAGCGGTTTTGTCAGTTAGTAATGCCATAGATGATGTTATTTAGCAGCTTCTTCCCGAGCTGTCAGTTTGTCGTTGTCCACGAGGGCGAAGGACACATTGGCCAAGGTGCATATTTTGCCCCGTACCTCGGCTTTGGCCTCAATGAAGAAGATCATCCCTCTCTTGTTTACAATGCGGGCGGTCACCTCGATGGTGTCGCCGGGATAGACCGAGCTCTTGAAGCGGGCTTTGTCGATGCCGCTGTAGAAGGGGGTCCGGCCTGCGAGATAGTCTTTTACCAGCATGGCGCCGCACTGCCCCATGATTTCACACATGATGACGCCGGGCACGGTGGGATGGCCCGGAAAATGCCCTTGCAGAAAGAATTCGTCACCTCTGACGCGGTATTTGCCATGGGCGACGCCATCGCTGTCGAGCGACATCTCATCGACCAGCAGCATGGGCTCGCGATGAGGCAGCAATTGCTTGATTTCTTCTCTGTTCATAGCGGGTGTAAAGTTAGTCAATTTTTCTGATAGCCAGGCAGGCGTTGTGACCGCCGAAGCCCAGCGAGGTGGAGAGGGCCATGGTCAGGCCGGCCTTGACAGCCTTGTTGGGAGTGTAGTCCAGGTCGCATTCTTCGTCGGGTTCGTCCAGACCGATGGTCGGGGGCACCAGTCCGTTCTTGACGGCCAGGGCGGCGGCAATCAGTTCGACACCGCCGGCGGCGCCCAGCATGTGGCCGGTCATCGACTTGGTCGAGCAGATATGGGCCTTGCGGGCGGCCTCTTCTCCCAAGGCCAGCTTGAAGGCCATGGTTTCGGACTTGTCGTTCAGGGGTGTGCCGGTGCCGTGGGCATTGATGTGCAGGACATCCTTGGCAGGATTGAATCCGGCCTCGTCGAGCGCCAGCTTGATGGCCCTGGCGGCGCAGCTGCCGTCGGGACGCGGTGCGGTGTAGTGATAGGCGTCGCAAGTGTTGCCATAGCCGCAGACTTCGGCATAGATCCGGGCACCTCTGGCTTTGGCGTGCTCATATTCTTCGAGCACCAGGATGCCGGCGCCTTCTCCCATGACAAAACCGCCGCGGCGTTTGTTGAAGGGCAGGGAGGCATTCTTGGGGTCTTCGCTCAGGCTCAGGGCTTTGCTGTTGGCAAAACCGCCGATGGCCAGCGGATGGATGGAGGCTTCGGCTCCACCGGCAATGATGGCGTCGGCATAGCCGCCGGCGATGCAGCGATAGGCTTCGCCTATGGCATGGCTACCCGTGGCGCAGGCCGTCACAACAGGCAGGCAGGGGCCCTGTGCCTGATGGGCGATGGCGATGTTGCCCGAGGCAATGTTGGCAATCATCATCGGGACAAACAGGGGAGAAATCCATTTCGGCCCCTTGGTGAGCAGTTTTTCGGTTTCGGTGACGAAGGTGTTCATGCCGCCGATGCCCGATCCGACATAGACGCCGAAGCGTTCGGGCTCGATGTGTCCGGCAATGCCGCTGTCGGCGACGGCCTGGTTGGCGGCAGCCAGGGCAAACTGGCAATATCGGTCGCTGCGACGGGCCGTACCGGCATCGACACCATAGTCGGTGGCGACAAAATTGCGGACTTCACCGGCCACCTTGACAGGCAGATTGTCGGTCGGGCAGTTCTGGATGAGATCGATGCCGCAATAGCCTTCGCTCAAGTTTTTCCAAAATGTGGAAAGATCGTTTCCAACAGGGGAGACAACTCCCATTCCTGTAATGACAACTCTTTTCATAGTTTCTTCATCTCGTCGTAGGGTTGATGCAAACCTACAACTTATTATCGATTAATTTATTCCGTTCTCAATTATTTTTACCACTCGATGAGGCAGGCAGCCGTGCAGAAACCGGCGCCGAAGGCGCTGAGCACAAGCTTGTCGCCCTGCTTGATTTTTCCCTCCCGGTTCATTTCGTCCAGCAGGATGGCCACGCTGGCCGAGGAGGTGTTGCCGCGCTTTTCGATGTTGTGCGGGAACTTCCCGGGTGCCACGTCCAGCATCTTGCGGATGCTGTCCATGATGCGCAGGTTGGCCTGGTGCAGCAGGTAGTAGTCCACTTGGTCGGCCTGCAGCTGGCAGCTGGCCAGGACGGCCTTGATGTCCTTGAGCGAAGAGTTGACGGCGATGCGGAACACTTCGCGGCCTTCCATCTTCATATAGTAGTCGGGCTCGGTCTTCCGATCCCAGGGAGACTTGCTCACGGCACGATAGCCAAAAAGGGGCTTGGGCTTGCTCACCGTGGTCAGGCGCATGGCTTTCAGGTTGTCGCCCTGGGTGACGACGACAGCTCCGGCGCCGTCGCCGAACAGCACGCAAGTTTCACGGGCTTTCCAATCCACCATCAGCGTGGGGGCTTCGACGGCCAGGACCAGGATCCGCTCATGACCGTTTTTGAGCATGGCTTCGGCCACGTCCAGTGCATAGATGAATCCGGCACAGGCGGCGTTGATGTCCAGGCAAGGGCAGGTGGCGCCGATGCGGCCCTGGATAAGGCTGCTCAGCGAAGGGGTCATGTATTCGTTGATGACATTCGAGAGGATGATCATGTCGATGTCCGTCGGCTGGAGGCCGGCGCTTTCCAGCGCTCTTTGGGCGGCCAACACACCCCGGTCGTCAAGACGCTCGGTGGTCATCAGCTGACGGGATTTGATGCCGGTGCGCTCCGTGATCCATTCGTCGCTGGTATCGAGGAACTGCTCCAACATTTCGTTGGTGACTGTAAATGCGGGTACAGCCGACCCGGTTCCGATAATTTTCATGTTTGAGTTGTGTGGTTCTGTTTTGACACTGCAAAAGTACCATGGAGAACCGTACCCTCGAAAAATATGGGTTTTCAGGTGTACGACAAGTGGTGAAATCTGTATTTGCGGGGTGAAAATTCCCCCTGGGGGGCCAAATCAGGACTTCATTTTGGCGTCTATCCACTCGTAGCAGACGTTCTTGACGGTGTCGCGTTCGGCGAAGCGTTCGTCCAGCCACATTTTCTGGAGACACTGCTCGTAGAGATCCATGCTGACCGTGAATTTCGAGACCACCTTGTCGCCCGATGTCACGACAAAGACCAAGTCGTCGAGACCCTCCTCCTCGCGACGGTCGCGTTCGGCGAAATAGATGCCCTTGTTCTCGAAGTAGTCGGCGCGGGTCCCCTTGATCTTGATCACCTGGTTGCGGACAAAATACTTGATCAGTTCGACGGCTATGTCCGACAGCCCTTCCTCAAAAATGAAAATCTTCTCTTTCAGGCTGCGGATGCCGTGGACATAGCGCAATTTATAGTGTTTGTCGCCCCCTTTGAATATCTCATCGACCGGGAAGTTGTCTTCGCTGATGTCGGCTTCCCCTTCCTTATGGTCGAAAAAGAGCATGAACTGCCGGCCCATGTCGTGGTAGAGTGTGCCGAAGGTGATGTAGGACTGGTGGCCGCAGCGGGGGCAGCGCCAGACAAAAAGGGACTCGTCGAGCAGTTTTTCCTTCAGGTCGGGATCCTGGTCGGCATTGATGCTGTCCCATACGGTGAACTCGCCCTGCGTGCCGCAACGGGGGCAGGTCAGGGTTTCATTTCTCGATTGTGACATGAAGACCTAGTTGATGTTGACGCCAATGAGCTGCAGATTCTCGATCTGGTCGGTGTCGTATTCGGGATGGGTGGCTTCGACATCCAGCTCCTCGAAGCGGAAATTGCGCAGCTCATATTGCTCGGACTGCTCCACATTGAAGAAGTCTTCGCATTTGAGTTTGATGCGTCGCATGGTGACGAATTGCGAATAGGACATGGGGATGTCCTGACGGTCCTTGAGGTCGAAGAACTGGGTCCAGGGCCGGATGTAGAGGAAATTGCGGGCATTGCCGGTGATGTCCTCCACGGTGATGTATTCGTACAGCTGCGGGGTGTCGGGACGCATCTTGAGCCAGAGCAGCCGGTTGCATTTGTCCAGGGTGCAGCGGCGCAGGATGATGTTGCGGTCGTGGATGGATTCGCTGCCGCACGTCAGGGCACTGTGGCAGAAACCGTAGTCGCATTCCTCGATGATGATGTTGTAGTTGCCGCCGTTCTCGCGGGCGCGGTCGGCCCAGGGGCCCTTGCCGCCCTTCAGGGCGATGGCGTCGTCGTTGACCGACATGTAGCACTGCTTGACATGGATCTCACGGCAGGCATCGATGTCGATGGCATCGGTGCTGGGAGCCTTGACGGGAGCTGCCGGCGAATAGATGTGCAGGCCCAGCAGGCGGACTCTCTCGCATTTGTAGAGATGGGTGGTCCAGAAGGGCGAGTTGATGAGCCGGATGCCGGAAATCTCGGCATTGCGGCAGTTGGACAGGAAGACCAGCCTGGGACGCATCTCGTCCATGTTGGTGCATTTGGGATTGACTTTGCGACGCAGCCAGAAAGACTTCCAATAACGCAGTCCGTTGCCGTTGATGGTGCCGTGTCCGCTGATGGTGAATCCGTCCAGCCCGTCGGCATTGACCAGGGCGGCGAAATACTTCAACGACTGGCCTTCGATACGGGTGTTGACCACCGGAAAGTCGCTGATGTCATCACTGCCCTTGAGCGTGGCTCCCTTGCACAGGTACAGGTGGGTGCCCTGCTTGAAAAACAGCGAGCCGCTCAGGAAAACGCCCTTGGGAATGACGATCACTCCGCCGCCTTGCTCGGCGGCACGGTCGATGATGGCCTGGATTTGGGCCGTCTGAACCAAGGTGCTGTCTTTTTTAACGCCATAGCGGCAGATATTGTACAGGCGGCCCAGTGTGTCGGCTTTGACAGGGCTGGCCTGATGGAACCATTCGGGGATACGTGTCCCGTCGGGGAAGAACTCATTGTCGGGATAGACCGTTTCGGTGAGGACAACAGGGTTTTTACCCACTTTCTCATTGCCAAATAAATGGCTTATTCCCAAGCCGATAAGATAACCTACGGCGAAGCAGCCCAAAATCAAGGCGCAGATGATGGCAACTTTCTTAGTCATATGATTAAATCTTTGGTTTGTATTTTCGGAACGTAGTGGATACCGTCTTCACGGTAATATTTCAGACTCTCTCCCACGGGGACTTCCTTGAGGCGGATCTGTTCCTCACCCTTGCCGATGCCGATGAGCAGCAATGGCTGGAGGGGCAGTTGCAGCGCCTCGGTCACGGCTGCTTTGTCGAAGGCTCCGATGCAGATGCCGTTGAGCCCCATATCGACCGCTTTGAGCAGCATGCTCTGAGCCGAAATGCCCAGGTCGATATCGACATAGTGGCTCTCTTCCACGGTGCTGCAAATCACAATGTAGGCGTTGGGGGCGTGTCCCGGCTGGGGCAGATGCAACTCCGGCAGGGCGCCGCCCAGACGGATCATCCCCGAAAGCTTTTCGGCCTGCTGCCCTGTGACCAGCCTGAAGCGCAGCACCTGCTGGTTGCGGGCCGAGGGGATCTTGGTGTTGACTTCGACGATCCTGCGCAACTGGTTCTCGCCGACCACGCAGCGATTGTCGTAGCTGCGCTGGCTGCGATTCTCCAAAAAGAGCTGGTTGAGGCTGCGGCCGGCTTTGGAGGCCTTGCTTGCCTGCTGACGGGCCAGATGCTCTTCCATCTTGTTGCCCAGGTAGTTGTCTGCCATCATATATTCTCTATCAGTGCGACCGCCAAGGCGGCAATGCCTTCCTCGCGACCGGTGAAACCCAGTTTCTCGGTGGTGGTGGCCTTGATGGAGACCTGCTCGGGGGCGATTTCCATCAGGCGGGACAGGACATCCTGCATCTGTGGGATGAAGGGATTCAGTTTGGGTCGTTCTGCACAGACCGTGGCATCGATATTGCCGACGCGCCAACCATGCTGCTTGAGCAGGGCGACGGTGCGCTGCAAGAGGATTTTGCTGTCTATGCCGGCATATTGGGGATCGTTGTCGGGAAAGTGATAGCCGATGTCCCTCAGACCCGCAGCCCCCAGCAGGGCATCGCAAATGGCGTGTATGAGCACATCGGCGTCGGAATGTCCCAACAGACCTCTGTCGAAGGGCAGGCACAAACCGCCCAGGAAGAGCTTCCGGCCCTCCACGAGACGGTGTACGTCAAAGCCTTGTCCTACGCGTATGTCCATTTACCTGCCTATGATGTTGCGTATGCCTTCTATGTCGAAGCCCAGCGTAAAACGCAGGGTCTGGTCCAGGGGGTTGGTCTGCGCCTGGGAGACCAGGTAGGAGACATCGATGCTGAACATCGACATCTTGAATCCTGCACCAAAGGTATAGAATTTCCGGTTACCCTTGTATTCGTTTTCGTAATGATAGCCTGCCCGGACGAAGAACTGCTCGTCGTAGGCGTATTCCAGGCCGAAGGAGGCATTGATTTCCTGCAGCTCCTCTTTCATGCCGCCGGGGGCGTCGTAAAAGGACTGGAAAATGCCGCTGATGGGCGAGATGTCGGTGAATATTTCATCCTTGCTCTGGGGGGTGGGCACCATGAGTTTGTCCACATCCAGGGCGATGGTGAGCCGGTTGTATTGGTTGAAGGGGTATTTCAGGCTGCCTCCGATGCGCAGGTCGGTCGGAATGAAATAGTAGTTGTTGCCTGCGTCATAGGATATTTTGGTACCGATGTTGGAGGCATTGAACCCGAAGGCCAGGGAACCTTGTTCGCGGCCGAAATAGACCGGTTTGCGGTAGTAGCCGCTGATGTCGGCGGAAAAAGCCTGACCGGCAGGGTCGTCGCCGCTCATGATGTCGGAATAGATGTAGCGCAAGGCCACCGACATGGAGAAATTGCGGCTCAACAGACGGGAATAGGCCACATCGAGGGCCATTTCATAGGGCGAGACAGCGTAGCCGGCATCATCGAGACGTTCCCTGACGATGACCTGACCCAACGAGAAATACCGCAGCGAGGCGCTGACGGCCTGCATATCGTCGAGTTTCATGTAACCCGTCAATGTGGCCAGGTCGATGTCGGAGACCAGTTGGCTCAACCAGGGCGTATAGGACAGGCTTACGCCGGCCAGCTTTTCCATCTGGGCGTATTTGGAGGGGTTCCAGTACTGGGCCGACACTTCGGGATCGGTGGCCACACCGGCGTCACCCATACCGGTGGCGACGGCGTCCGGGGAAATGCCCAGCGAGAAGGCGGCGGTGGTGATGGGGTTGTAGTCTTTGGTCGTGGCCGTTTCCTGGGCCTGCAACAGCGTGGCTGCACCCAGTGCCAGAAACAATATACCGAATTTTTTCATTTTCATAGTTTTGTACGTTGGTCGATATTACAATAAACATTTTGTGGCCCCGATTATTGTAGGCCGATGATTATTTTTTGGGCCATGACAGCCTCTTGTCGCTCCCCGACGGAGACATACAGTCTGCAAATATACACACCATCGCCCACTCTTCTGCCATTTTCTCCCAGATAATTCCATTGGATGACCTCTCCTTGGTTGTCGGCATTCAGGCTTTGGCCCGACGAACTCCAGACGAGCCGGCCCAACAGGTCGTAAACTCTCAGCTGGGTGGTCATCCACATGGCCGGACGGTCGTGGGTGAAGGTGAAGCTGGCCGCCTCCTCTGTCTGGCTGAAGACGATGTCCATGATCCTGGGCTTGACTTTTTCGGACACCTGGAAGCGCAAGCTGGCGGTGGCAGAGTTGTTCTGCATGTCCCAGGCCTTGAGGCTCAGTTCGTGCCAGCCTTCATCCAGGGTGGGCAGGTTGAAGTAGATGCGGCCCCGGACATGGCTGTCCAGTTCGGAGGTGTAGTAGTTGTTCAAATTGAATTTTTCTTCGCCGTCGAGGGTGAGCATCAGGTCGTGGCCGATGCTGTTGCCACTGGCATTCAGGCCGTTCTCATCGTACAAAAGCGCAATGAGCGTGGGCGTGGCATGGGTCTTGCCCCCGTCGGCAAACAGTGTGTCGTTCATGAAGAGGCGGATTTCCGGGCCGATGGTGTCTTTGCCGGCCGTGGCATCGGTCCCTCCCAGGAGAAAGTCCTCGAACACCCCCTGGGCCTCGCAGCTCCCGTCGTGGTTGTAGGCGTAGAGGTTGACCTGCCCGGGCTCGTAGGAATAGCTCAGGTCTTTGGGAACGATGAAACTCAGGCGGAAGCGGCCGTTCTCGACCGACGACTTGCCCGAATACAGGATTTTGTTGCGCTCCTGGTAGGAAAACACGTCGTTGCCGTTGTTGCCCAAGGTCTGGGCGTTTTGCACGGCATCGAAGACCGTTACACTGAGTGTGCCGTGAAAATCCTTGGCCGGACTCAGGTCGGTTCGCAGGATTTCTCCCTTCATCTCCACTGTGCTGAGCGATTTCAGGGTGTCCGGGTCGGACGGATCGACCGGGCGGCCGTTGATGGAGTCTATGCGGATGTTGTATTCGGGATAGCCCAGATGGAGCGCGGGATCGCCGATAAGGGCGAAATTGAGTTTGTTGCGGTCGTTGCTCAGGGCGGAAGACTGCTTGGTGCGGCACATGACCTCCCCCAGACTGAGCCGCCGCCCGTTCCGCTTGTTGAAAATGTTCTCGATAAAGGCTTTGTTCAAGGTGAAATTCGGGCCGGAATACACCACCCGCGAGGTGGTGAACAGTCCGATGGCGCCCCCGTTTTCGTTGAGGAAGACATATTCGCCGCCCGAGGTTTCGTAGTCGTCGTAGCGGCAAAAATCACAGGTGGCGGTCACCCAAAGCGGCAGTCGGGTATTCTTCATCGATTTGATGTCCTTGATGGAAAGCAGGCTTTCGACCGCCCAGGCGGTGGTGGAGCCGTGGCCGCTGTAGTTGAGCATCAAAAGGCCGGAGTTGAGCAACTGGGAAAAGCGCTGGTTGGCGGCCGGCACCTTGGTGCCCGAGGCAGTGGTGACACGTTCGAAGGCATCGACATAGATTTTGTTCACCATAAACTCGGGATGCTGCTTCTTGACCGTCTCGGCCAGCTGGTCGGCGTGGCTGGTGTGGAGATTGTCGTCACCGTCGTCGCCCATGAACAGCAGGGTGTTCTTCCAAGTGCCTTTATCCTTGTTTTGCATGTACCTCAGGGTCTTATCGACGGCCGTGCGGGCCTCGACAAGGGTACGGACCGGGAAGCGGCCCACTCCGATGTCCAATTTGTCGTAACTCAGGTTGCGGCCCTCGCTGTCGTCGAGAAAACCGAAATAATCGTCGGTGACGTACGACGTGGTGCCTTCGAGTGTGACGAACGACTGGTAGGTGAGCAGTTTGTCGGGCCGGGAGTAGGACCCGGAAAAGTTCTTGGTCACAAGCCGGTTGTCGTAAACCCCGTCACCGAAGAGCAGCAGGGACTGGGGCAGGTCTTCGTCTGTCTCAGCCCGGTCGTAGAACATCTTCATAAAACGGCGGTAGGCCGTGGCATCGGGCGTGCCCGACGAAAATTCGTGATAGACCTGCGGCGCGGTCACCACCACACAGCGGAGGCTGTCCCTTTGGGTATGCGCCTCGGCCAGTTCCCGGGCCAGGCTCAGGAAATCGGGATGGGTGATGATGACGTAGTCTGCCTGGGGCAGGCCGTGCAGATCCTGGTTGTCGATACGGCCTTCGATGGTGGGACCGGCAATGTCGCCTTTGAGGTTGACGGCCACGAATTCCCTGAGCTGGTCGGCCGCGGCCGTGAAAAGATAGTCGTTGCCTTCAAGCCGGCCCGCCATGACAAGGGGCTGGCCCGGTTGGGTGACATCCATCACCAGGGTCTGGGCATCGGCACCGCCCAGTTTGTATTCAATGTTGCCGCTGCCCACCGAGGCCGGGTCGCGGAAACAGAGCGTGGCCCCTGTCAGTTGCAGCTGCTTGCGCAGATTCAGGATGATGTAGTCGAGGTAGGCCGCCTTCACGGTGCCGCTGTTGCTGAAATGCAGTCCGACGTCCAAAGTCTGGTCCTGCGGCAGGAAATCGCGCTTGAGCGAACGGTTGTAGCCGTAGGTGTAGGAGTTGTCGGCCGAGATGAACGGAAAACTCATTTGCCCGCTGTGGGTGCCGTCCAACGACAAATCGCAGGTGTTGGCGACATTGCTTCGGGCCACGAATTCGACGGCGATGCGCGAACTCTGGTCGGTGACGGCTCCCGTCATGTCGAAACGGAAGTGCTGTTCCGCCTGGCCGGAAAAGTCTTCGCCATAGCATTCGCGCCCCGTGGCCCCCGGATTGTAGAATTCCTCCTCGTGCAGGACAAAGTCGGTATAGCGCTGCGTCTGGCGGACAGCGTCGCCGAGCGATGCGGCCGTTTCCATCTCCAGGCTGCCTTCGTCGTTTTCGCCGATGAAATAATAACCCCGGAGACTGTAGTGGTTCTGTTCACGCATATACATGCTACTGCCGCTGTCGTAATACCAGCGGCAGGGTCCCAGGCCGTAGAACAACAGGTATTGCTCCTGCTCGTTGCGGTAAACCGGCACCGGGGGCAGGTCATCGACATAGGGCAGGCTGAAATCCTCGGCCAGCAGCCGGCCTCCGTAGCCATAGACCTGTGCCTTTCGGGGATCGATGCCCAACTTGCGCAGCTGGCTGTAGGTGATTTTGTAGACATCGGTTTTCCCGACGCTGATCTTGACCCAGGTGCCCTGGCTCAGACGGGAATGGGAGGCATAGCGTCCGGCTTGGCCGCTCGCACGGGCGGCCCGGCGGGCCGTGAAGTTGGCCGCCGTGTTTTCGGCCACCACTTGGGAAGGCCCGCCCATCCAGGCCCATTCGAAGGATTGCAGCCGGTAATAGCGGTTGCCTTTTTGGATGAAAGGAAGAAAACTGACGTCCCAGCAGAGCCTTTTCCGCTCATATCCCGTCCTGACCTGAAGATCGAGACTCTCGCCGAGCCCGGCCTTTTGCAGCATGGGCTTCATGGCCCTGAGGGCTTCCCCCTTGATCTCTTCAAAAACAGGAAACTGGATGGCAATGCCTTCGTAGGAAGCCTCGGGATAGAGGCACCCGACATAGCGGGGCAACGAGAGGCTGTCTTCTTGCCAGCCCCCTTCAAAGCGCCAATACGGTCCCTCCGCCTGGTCGTTGCCCAGGGCGCATTGTCTCCACTCGAGTTGTACGGCATGGGCCGGCAGGTTCACCGCCAACACCGACACCGACATGAGCAGGCCCGCTGCAAAATGCAGGAAAGACTTGCTTTTCGAGTGGCAATATGTCCGTTTGCACCGTATCATAATACCATAACGGATTTTTGGGCGCTTTATTTTATACGCAACTGCAAGAGCTTTTCATCGCCCAGGCTGGCCTCCAGGCAGTCGCCGATATGGACGGGACCGACTCCGTAGGGTGTGCCGGTGAAGATCAGGTCGCCCGTCTTGAGCGTGAAAAAACGGCTGGCATAGGAGACGATGCGGTCTATGCTGAAAATCATGTCGCCGGTGTAACCCTTTTGGACGGTCTTCCCGTTGATGTCGAGATGAAAATGCAGGTCTTGCATGTTGCGTTGTCCGACCGGGAGGAAACGCCCGACGACGGCCGACTGGTCGAAGCCTTTGCTCACCGCCCAGGGCAGCCCTTTTTGGCGGGCCTGGCGCTGCAGGTCGCGGGCGGTCATGTCCAGCCCGAGGGTGAACTGGTCGTAATAGCGATGGGCGAATTTCTCGGCGATGTTTTTGCCCAGTTTCGAGATTTTGACGACAATCTCGGTCTCGTAATGGATTTCATCCGAAAAGTCGGGCAGGAAAAAAGGCAATTTGTCGCTGGCCAGGGCTGAATCGGGTTTGAGAAACAGCACAGGCTCGGAAGGCTCTTCGTTCTCTTCGAGCTCGGAGACATGCTCCCGATAGTTCATGCCGACGGCAATTATCTTCATAGGGATTCCGTTACTGGCCCGTCTCGCACTCCAGGCGATTGAACATGACGGCCAGATGGGCGTAAATGGAAGTGTTCTGTACGACGATATGTTCGGGGACGCTGATGCGGAAAGGCGTAAAATTCCAGATGGCCCGTATGCCGCCCCGGATGATATAGTCGGTGGTTTCCTGCGCCTTCTGCACCGGCACGGTCAGTATGCCGATGGAGGCGGGCTGCTGCCGCTGGCGCTCAAAGTACTCGTCCAGGTGATAGACCGGGATGCCGTTCACTTCATGGCCGACCAGATCGGGATTGACATCGAATCCGGCCAGGATCTCCATGCCAAACTGCGAAAGACCTTTGTCGTGGAGCAAAGCTCCGCCCAGATTGCCGGCTCCGAAAAGATAGGCCTGGTGCACACGGCCGAAGCCCAGGAAGGTCTCCAACACTTCGATGAGCTTGTGTATGTCGTAGCCGATGCGTGTCTTGCCACTGATCTTGATAAACGACAGGTCCTTGGCGATCTGCGAAGCGCTGACGCTGATGGCCTGTGCAATCTGAGTGGAGGAAATGACGGTCTCGCCCTGGGCGGCGGCCATTTTCAGATAGGCCAGATACCAGGGAAGGCGGCGCAAGGTTGGTTCGGGAACTCTCATTTCGTTCATGTGGCAAAAATACGTAATTTTGTCTTATCTTGCAACGGGTTTTGAAAGACTTTGCAACTTGAATTCAACACGATACGAAAATGGATTGGAAACAACAACTGGCTGCCTTGGCAGTCAAGGAAGACCTGCCCGCCGAAGAACCGTCACCGGCGAAACCGGAACCTGCCACCGATAAGGCCCCGAAACAGACGCTCTGCCTTCGCTACGAAAAGCGCAACGGCAAACCTGCCACCATCGTCAGCGAGTTTGACGGCCCGGAGGAAGCGCTCAAAGAGCTGGCCCGGCGTCTCAAGTCCACCTTGGGCATCGGCGGTTCGGCCAAGGACGATGAAATCCTGCTGCAAGGCGATGTCCGCCAGAAGGTCACCGCCCTGCTGCGCTCGTGGGGCTACCGGCTCAAAGGGGAAGTCCGCTAAGGTCTCGTCTCCCCGTCCGATTAGCATCGGGCATTTGGCCCCTGAAAAAACAAGCCCGGAAAGCTTGGGCCTTCCGGGCTTTGGTATGGATGTTGAATCGGACTTATTCCTGATTCAGGGTGACGCGCTTGAAATCGATCGGAGCCAACTGGGCATCAGCCTGCTTGAGGTACTGGGCCACAGAAATCTTGGCTTCCTTGATGAAGGCCTGCTCCAACAGGGTGGATTCCTGGTAGAACTTGTTCAGACGGCCCTGGGCGATCTTGTCGAGCATAGCTTCGGGCTTGCCTTCTTCGCGGGCTTTCTCACGGCCGATTTCCAATTCCTTGGCCACTACGTCGGCGGGAACGGAAGCTCTGTCCAGAGAAATGGGGTTCATGGCGGCAATCTGCATAGCCACGTCGCGAGCTACCTGATATTCGGCTTCCTTGTTGAAAGCGACGATCGTAGCCAGCTTGTTGCCCGGGTGGATGTAATCCATCACGTAGGCACCCTTGACGAAAGCATAGAAGTCGAGTTCCATCTTCTCGCCGGTGACACCGCTGCGCTCGGTGATGCGCTCGGCAACACTCAGACCGTTCATGTCCAAGGCCAGAAGTTCGTCCTGGGTGGCCGGCTGCTTGGCCAGGGCCAGATCCAGAATCGACTTGGTCAGGGCAACGAAATCGGCGTTCTTGGCGACGAAGTCGGTTTCGCACTTCAGGGCCAGGACGGCGGCAAAACCACCGTTCATGCCAGCCAGGACGCAACCTTCGGAAGCTTCGCGGTCACTGCGCTTGGCAGCAATTGCCTTACCCTTTTTGCGGATAATCTCAATTGCCTTCTCCATATCGTTGTTGGCTTCAGCCAATGCATTCTTGCAATCCATCATACCAGCACCGGTCATCTGACGCAGATGCTGGATTTCAGCCATTGTAACTGCCATAATTGTTTAGGATTAAATGGGTTATTATTCTTCGTCTTCTTTGGCGAACTTGCTGGTGGCGCGAGCCTTCATGGCTTCTTCGTCTTCCTTCTGGATGCGTTCCCTGCGCTGGCGCGGACGACGTTCCTTCTTGGGAGCTTCAGCTTCTTCGCTTTCTTCCTGAGCGGCGGCGGCATCGGCATCGGCCTTTTCTACCTTGCGCTCTTCCAGTCCTTCGTTGATGGCTGCGCAGATGGCATCCAGCACGGCTTCAATCGACTTGGTGGCATCGTCGTTGGCGGGGATGACATAGTCGATGGGCGTAGGATCGGAGTTGGTATCGACCATGGCAAACACGGGGATACCCAGACGGTTGGCTTCATGTACGGCGATGGCCTCTTTCAGGACATCGACGACAAACAGGGCCGAGGGCAGACGGTTCAGGTCGGCGATACTGCCCAGGTTCTTTTCCAGTTTGGCGCGCTGACGGGAAATCTGCAGACGCTCTCTCTTGGAAAGGTTCTTGAAAGTACCGTCGGATTCCATCTTGTCGATGGTAGCCATCTTCTTGACGGCCTTGCGGATGGTCGGGAAGTTGGTCAGCATGCCGCCGGGCCAGCGTTCGATGACGTAGGGCATACCAACGGAGGTAGCCTTCTCGGCAACGATTTCCTTGGCCTGTTTCTTGGTGGCGACGAAGAGGACTTTCTTACCGGACTTGGCGATATTCTTCATAGCTTCGGCGGCTTCATCGACAGCGGCGATGGTCTTGTGCAGATCTATGATATGGATACCGTTGCGTTCCATGAAGATATAGGGAGCCATGGCGGGATTCCATTTTCTCTTGAGGTGTCCGAAATGTACGCCGGCTTCCAGTAATTGATCAAAAGTTGTTCTAGACATAATTGTGTTGTTAAAATCGTTTACATTCTTTTGGGGCTCACTCAATCCACGGGTAGTTTCCCAGGGGAAAGTCTCGCAGATTTAGATACTAAACGTCTCTATTTTATGAGCAGTGTAAATAATCTGATTAACGTTTGCTGAACTGGAAACGTTTACGGGCTTTCGGACGACCCGGTTTCTTACGCTCGACGGCGCGGGAATCACGAGTCATGAAGCCTTCGGCCTTCAAAGCGGACTTGTCGTCCGGATTGAGTTTGACCAGGGCACGGGCAATACCCAGACGGGCTGCGGAAGCCTGTCCGTTATAGCCGCCGCCGACCAGGTTGATGGTGATATCATACTTGCCGGCTACATCCAAGGTGTTGAGGGGCTGCAGCACTACATACTGCAACAGCGGAGACGGGAAATAGACTTTCAGGTCCCTGTCGTTGATGGTAATGTTGCCACTTCCTTCTTTGATGAAGACGCGGGCGATGGCCGCTTTTCTTCTTCCTACTGCGTTTACAACTTCCATAATTAGCTAAGTGTGTTTAAATCAATTACTTTCGGATTCTGTGCCTGATGAGGATGCTCGCTGCCTACATACACATGCATGTTGTTGATCAGGGCTTCTCCCAGACGGTTCTTAGGAAGCATGCCTTTTACTACCTTGCGATAAAGGTCTTCGGGATTTTTCGCCATCAATTTGGCGGGGGTGGTTTCGCGCTGGCCGCCGGGATAACCCGTATGGCTCAGATAAACGCGGTCATTCCATTTCGAACCGGTAAGTTTCACTTTCTCAGCATTGATGATGATGACGTTGTCACCACAGTCAACATGCGGAGTGAAGCTAGCTTTGTACTTACCTCTCAGCAACTTGGCCACCTTCGTCCCCAAACGACCTAACGCCTGATCGGTTGCATCGACTACAACCCATTCTTTCTGCGCTGTTGCCTTGTTTACAGAAATGGTTTTGTAACTCAAACTGTCCACTGCTTTTTAAGTTTAATAGTTAATATAATGGTTTTCAATCCGATATGAGCGAATTATCCAAAATCACCCAAAATCGGGCTGCAAAGGTAGTAAAAGCCAAGCGAAATCCAAAATTAATTTTGAATGGATTTTGCCTGACCCCTCCGGGACAAAGCTCGCTTTGGAACCGGAAGGGCCAGGCAAAAGACATTGGGCAAACGAAGTTTGCCGGATTTCCGAGGCGCATTCTACCTCCTGCGCTGCGGAGCGGCGCGAAAAGAAGGAGAACCGCACCTATCCCAACCTACTCAACGCGAAAGTGTAGGCGCCAATGGCGGTGGCGCGGCTGGTGCCGAGTTTGGAGAAGACCAGCCCGAGGCGTTTCACGGGGTCGTAGTCGACCATCTTGTCGGTGCCGGGCACAGGGATGCGTTGCACGGTGTTGGCGCAAAAACCCTTGAACCCTTCTTCGTCATCGAGGTTGTAAACCTTCATTTCAAGACGGTCTTTCTCGCCGCCCAGAGTCTTGATGCGTCCGTTCAGTTCGCGCATCATGGCCGGAAGGAAGTATTTCCTGTTGCCGCAAAGTCCGCCGCCCAGCACGATGAGTCCGTCAAGCAGGGTGATGGCCTGGGCAATGCCGTCGGCTGCCACGGCGCCGAATTCCTCGAACGACTTGAGGGCCGCTTCACGGTCGCCCGGCAGGTCGCCTTCGGCGATGTGGAATATGTCGAGGGGCGAAAGGTCGCGGCGGTCGTCGGTATGCTCGTGGTAAACCCGTTTGACGGCCCGTATGCTCACGCCTTCCTCCACGATGATCTCGTGCTGGTAGCGATGGCGGAGCAGCAGGATCTCGCCGGCCGAGCTGTTGTCGCCCACATAGAGCTGCCGGTCGTGGGTGATGCCGCAGCCGAATCCCGTGCCGAAGGTGAAGCCGATCAGGTTGCGGAACTGCTTGTGGCAGCCGGCCTGGGCAAGCCGCCGGTTGACCTCGGGCAGGGCGCCGGCCATGCACTCCCCGAAGGTGAACATGTCGGCATCGTTGTTGATGAAGACAGGCAGGTGAAACAGCTCTTCGAGATAGGCTTTCAGCGGTACGCCGCCGCGGAAGGCGGGCATATTGTTCAGGTCCATGATGATGCCGTTGACAAAATCGGCCGGACCGGGAAAGGCAAAGCTGATGGCCACCGGCTGGAGCCCCTTTTGTCCGAGCTCGTCCATGACGCTTTGGAAGCCACGGCGCATGGTGTCCAGGCAGAGCGGCAGGCTGTGCGCTTGCGAAGGCAGGGTCAGGGCTTTGACGATTTCCTGGCAGCCCTGGATGGCGGAAAAAACGAAATTGGTGCCGCCGGCATCGAGCGTGAGGACGATTCTCTGGTCGTTTTCGTACATGGGGGAAAGGCTATGGTTTGATGAATTTCAGACTGCCCGAGGCGAACTTCTCTTGCCCGTTTTCAGACAGGAAACGATAATTGACGAGGTAGGCGCCCCGCGACAGATGGCCGGTCTCCAAGCGGGTCTTGTGCCCATGGCCGGCAGGAAGCAGGACGCTGTGGCGGAGCACAGGCCGGCCGCTCAGGTCGTAAACGGTGAGGTCGAGCCGTCCGCTGTGCGGCAGGTCGCAGGACACTTGCAAAAGGGCATCGTCACCGGCCAGCTCGAAATGGAAGTCTTCGTACAGAAGGCTGCGTGAAATGGCACTGGCAGGGGCGGGCGGCGCAGGAACGCGGAGGGTGGCCTGGCTCAAGGCACTCCAGGTGTCGTTGTAGAGCGCCCGGGCTGCCAGGTTCACGCAGCTGTCGCTGAGTGTCATGTCGGATTGCCAAAGCTGGGCCCGCATACGCAGGCTGCCCTGCCCTTCGCTGTCCCATTGGACAGGGTCGCTGCCGTCGGTCGTGTAGTAGATCTTGCCCTTTTCCGCGCTCATCGACAGGCGGTCGCCCAAGGCAAAAGTGTCGGTGGTCAGGACCTCCCCGTTCAGTCGGACAAGGGGGGCGCCGATACTGGGAAAGAGCCCCAGCTTGCGCATTTGGCCGACAAAAACGTCCCGACGGCCGGGAAGGATTTCTTCCAGCATTTTTTTCTGCAAGGGATCGTAGTGGGTGGCCTTGGTGTAGAGTTCGTAAGGACTGCTGCTCCATGGGTGCACGTCGCGCCGGTAGTCTCCCCAGCGGGCGGCTTCGCAGTCGAGCGCCTGGTAGATTTCTTGCGACAGGGTGGTCCAGATGGCCGCGGCCGACTCGGGTGTCAAAGCGCCGCCCTGGTAGCAATTGCGCTGGATGCGGTCGCCCACCAGCCGGACAAAGCCCGGATTCTTCATGAGATTGCCGAACAGCACGCTGGGGCAGAGTGTCTTTTTCTCTCCGATGCCGACATCCTGGTTGAGGCTCTTGAGCACATGCTCCGAGTCCCAGCACAGCATCTTGAAGCCGCTGCCGGGATTGACCCGGTTGCGCACGGCCAGCCAGTTGTGCCGGTCCCAGTCGGTGTTGCCGCCGTAGATGTTGATGATCATGTAGTCGATGAAGTTCACCACATCGAGCAGGGCGTCGCCATTGGGCGTGCCGTCGGGATTCAGTCCCTGGATGCGCTGGTAAACGCTCTCATCGGCGGCTTGGGCACTCAAGTTGAAAAGCTCTTGCCAGGCGTCGATCGAGCCGTCGCCGGCCAATACGGTCTGCGGATTGTCCTCCACCTTGATCACATCGTATTCCTCTTCCAGGCCCTTGAGGTATTCTTCGCACCATTTGGCGTCGATGCGTTCGGTGGGGTTGTACAGCCCCCAGTAGATGCCGTTCAGGAAGAGGTGGGCGAACATCTGGTGCGAGGCGGGGTGACCCATTTTCCGCTGGACCTCCTTGGCCCAGGCGTCGCGCGTGTAGGCCGCCTTGTTGCGCTCATCGACGTTGGCGTGCAACCAGGTGTTGCAGAATCCGGCCCGAAGAACGATATTGTCGAGCTTCTTGGCCTGGGTCTGGCCAAAGATGTTCACTTTCTTGAGTTTCTTCGAGCCGTATTGTTCTTTGAACACCAGCCTGAAGGAATGCTTGGGCGTCTTTTCGGCCAGCCGGCTGTGTCCGCCGTGCAGCCTCAGTCCGCAGTCGGCCTGCCACGAAAGGGTGCCCTGGGCATCGAACATTTCGGCCGAGGCGGCACGTATCCACTTGGTGCCGGGGTCGGCCACCTGGGTCTTGGTGTAGCCGGTCGGGGGATCCGTATATATATATATGCCTCCCTTTTGGGCATCGTCCACATCGCTGAAAAGGTTGTCTTTGTCGGTCACGATCGATACGACCGGCAACGACAGCAACCCTTCCCGCACTTTTTGGGCGTAACCGGGGTCGTCGCACAATTCGGGATCCATGTCGTAGTCGGCGGTGGCGTAGCCGCTACGCTGGGCATAGGGCCCCCAACGTTCGGGGTAGCCCTCGGGCCGTTGCTGGTGGACGATATCGTCGATGAACAGATAGGTGCGGGTGGTGATGCGGCTGTTTTCATGCTCTGTCCGCCCCGCCAGGAGGCAAGCTCTGACCACGGAGGTTCTGGAAATCAGAATGGGACCGGCATATCCCTTGCCGTGATCGGGCCCGGGATCGCTGCCGTCGGTGGTATAGACGATGGGAAACTGTTCGCAGCCCTCGGCGGCTTGGATGGTCAGATAGAATGCGTCATCGTAGAAACCGTGTTCATGGCTGAAAATGGGGGCAGGCAGCCGCAGGGAGTCCAACCGGCAGTCGTAGGCCGTGGTTTCCTGGGCGGAAAGCATCCCCAACCCAAGCAGGCTCAAGCAAAAACAGTGTAACAAGCGGTTCATTTGTCTGCCCTTGGAAAATACAGCGACAAATATAATCCTCTTCTTTCAGAGTGTCAAGAAATATTGGGGGATTTCCAGGCTCAATTGGCCAGCTGGGCTTCGATTTTCTGAATGTCCTGACGCAGGTTCTTGTCGGTTTCCATCCAGTCTTCCACGGCTTTGCAGGCATAGATGACCGTGGCATGGTTGCGCTTGCCCAGCACGTTGCCGATATGGGCCAGGGAGCAGTCGGTGTGCTTTTTGGCCAGATACATGGCAATCTGACGGGCCTGGGCCACTTCCTGCTTCTTGCTGCGCGAATGGATCAGTTCCTTGTCTATGTGATAATAGTCGCAGACCTGTTGTTCGATGCTCTCGACCGAGAGTTTCTCGTCTTCCTTGACGGCGATGGAGCTTTCAACCACCTGACGGCAGAGATCCATGTCGATGTTGCGTCCTTCGATGATGGAGTGGGCCATCAGCGACGTGACGATGCCTTCCAGGTCGCGCACATTGTCCTTGGCATGACGGGCGATGTACTCGATGACTTCCTGGGGGATGCCCTCCACACCGTCGTGCTGGATCTTGTTCTTGAGGATATCGACCCGGAGCTGGTAGTCGGGCTGCTTCATCTCGGCGGTCAGCCCCCATTTGAAGCGGGTAAGCAGGCGCTCTTCCACACCTTCCAGGTCCTTGGGCGCGCGGTCGCAGGTGAACACAATCTGCTTGCCGGTCTGTTGCAGCTGGTTGAAAATATGGAAGAACACATTCTGCGTACCAGTCCTGCCCGACAGCTCATGGATGTCGTCTATGAGCAAAACATCGAGGCTCTGGTAGAAATGGATGAAGTCGTTGATCTTGTTCTGCAGGTAAGCCTGTGAATACTGCACCTGGAACATGTGCGACGAGATGTACAGCACACGGGCCCGGGGATTGTTCTCCAGGGTGGCATTGCCGATGGCATGCAGCAGATGGGTTTTGCCCACGCCCGATTTGCCGTGGATGAACAAGGGGTTGAAAATGGTCTTGCCCGGGTTGGTGGAGATGGAGATGCCGGCGGTGCGGGCCAGCCGGTTGCTTTCTCCGGCCACGAAATTGCCGAAATGCAGCGAGGGGCTCAATTGGGGATCCAAACCCTGCAGGGCGGGACGGAAGAAGGGGAGTCCGGGTTCGCGGCCGGGGACATTGGGCTGGCTGCCGATGGCCTCGCGGTCGGAACTGACCGTGACGGAGGTGTCGTCGATGCTCACCTGGTACATCAGCTTGGTGGGGCTGCCGGTCACCCGGTTGAGCGTCTTGCCGATGAGATCGGAATAGTGGCTTTCCAACTGCTCCACATAGAAATGGGAGGGAACCCGTATCCACAGACAGTTGTTTTCGTATTTGAGAGGCTGGATGGGGTCAAACAGGTGGGCATACTGCTCCTCCTGCACATTATCGCGGATAATGGCGGCACATTTTTCCCACAAAGCATTGACTGTTAAACTCATTTTCCTCTACAAAAAACTGGATGGATTTTGTCCTGCAAATTTTTGAAGAAAAAACGGTTTCTGCAAATGCGAAAACATACAGAAAAATGGCTTGAAAAGTTATGTTGTTTAAAGTCAATACTATATATGTAATCAACTAATATACAGTATTTTGCAAGCTTTGCAAAATGTCAACAACCTAAGATTTAAGCGTTTGTAATTTTGTCAGTTTCAAGCCGAATTTTTGTCATGTTTTTTGCAAACGCTTTATTCATGCAGAGTCGCCGTATGATGTTATTTTTGTGTTAAATCTTTTGGCGTGGATTTTTATTCAGAGACTATGCACGTAACATACAGATTTCAATGTGCCGTTTCCTGCCGGGCCTGGGCAAGCGGGATGCGCTGTCCGTCCTTGACGGCCACGATGAAAGCGTCGGGAAAGAGCTTTTTCAGGCTGTTTTTCCTGTCAATGGCCTCCTTCTCGGTGAAATAAGCGCCGCAGCAATACTTGTACAGGTTCTTCTCACGATAGCAGACAACGTCCTGTTGCCCTTTGAACTGCCGGTCGCCAGCTTTGATTTCCGACTTGGCCGTCAGGATCTGTACCGAGAAGCGGACGCCCGTGGACTCTTCGGCCGGAGCGGCGGTTCGCGACTCGGGATCAGGCGTCTGGGGTTGGGCATTGATGTTCTTGACGGCGGCCCGCAGCTTGTCGTGGTCCTTCTTGTAGGAGCAGATGGCCTGGTAGATGCTTTCGGCCAGTTCGTTCTGCCCTTTCTCGCTGTTCATGTAGCGCTCCTCTTCCAGATTGGAGATGAAGCCCAGTTCGACCAGGACGGCAGGCATGCTGGTGCGGTGCAGGACCCAGTAGGGAGCCTGGCGCACACCGCGGTCCAGCCGTTTCCTGCTCACCAGGTTGTTTTGGATGTATTTGGCCAGCTTGATGCTGTTTTCCATATTGACATTCTGCATGAGCTCGAAGATGATGTACGATTCGACCGACGAGGGGTCGAACCCGGCATACTTCTGCTCATAATTGTCCTCGAGCAGCATGACGCTGTTTTCCCGCTTGGCCACTTCCAGGTTGGATTTCTCCTTGTTCATACCCATGGTGAAGGTGCCGGCGCCATAGACCTTCTTGTTTTCCACGCAGTCGGCATGGATCGAGATGAAGATGTCGGCATGGGCGTTGTTGGCGATTTTGGCCCGCTGCTCCAGTTCGATGAAAACGTCCTTGTCGCGGGTATAGACCAGTTTGATGTCTTTGGGATGGTTGTCTTGCAGGCGCTTGCCCACTTTTTTGGCGACGGCCAGCACGATGTTTTTCTCCCGCGAGGTCTTGCCGCTGGCTCCGGGGTCCTTGCCGCCATGGCCGGGGTCGAGGACAACAGTGAATACATTGTCGTCTGCCGGCAGCGGCCAGCAGAGCATCAGGGCGGTCAGGATGACGAGTATGCGACGAAGGAGGTTCATGTTGTTTTGATTGTTGTTGGCGGAAAAGGTTTATGGATAAAGCAGGTAGCCGGTTCGCATGAGGCGGTAGGCCTCCAGGTCCTGTTGCCAGGTCTGGCGGATGGCTTCTTCACTGAGGCCCTCGACAATCTGTTGCCGGAGCTTGGGCGTGCCGGCCAGCAGGTCGAAAAACCGGGCGTTCCTGAAAAATTGTTCTTTGTCGCTGCTGCGGCGGTACATTTCGGTGATCCAGCGCAGTGAAAAACCGGCCGTGGTGCTGTCTTGCCTCAGGTCGATGCCGTGGCACACCCGGTCCTGATACATGGGACGGGTGTCGAAACCGGGCAGTGAGCGGGGGGTGAACTGATAATCGCCCAGATTGTCCTGGGGCGCCCCGATCACTTCGAAGGGGGTGGTGGTGCCTCGCCCGACACTGATGTCGGTGCCTTCGAACAGACAGAGCGAAGGATAGAGCCGGATGGCCCGGTCGCCAGGCAGGTTGGGCGATGGCTTGACGGGCAGGGAATAGGGCTGGCCGTGCCGCCAACCCTTGATCCTGATCACTTCCAATGCGCATTGACGCCCTTCGGCCAGCCAGCCTTGGCCGTTGATCATGCCGGCCAGTTCGCCCAGGGTGCAGCCGTGCAGCAGGGGGATGGGATGCATGCCCACAAAAGAGCGGCAGGAAGGCTCCAGCAGCGGGCCGTCCACATAGTCGTTGGGGTTGGGACGGTCCAGCACGACTAGGGTTTTCCCCATCTCGGCGCAGGCTTCCATGACATAGTGCAGGGTGCTCAGGTAGGTATAGAAGCGGCAACCGACATCCTGGATGTCGAAAACGACGATGTCGATGTCTTGCAACTGCGCTGCGGTGGGTTTCTTGTTGTTGCCGTAGAGGGAATGGACCCTCAGCCCGGTCAGGGGGTCGCGGCCGTCCTGGATGGCCGCACCGGCATCGGCCGTGCCCCGGAAACCGTGTTCGGGCGCGAAAATGCATTGCGGGCGCAAGCCGGCCCGCTGCAGGGTGTCGGGCAGGAGACAGCCGTCGATTTGGGCCGTCTGGTTGACAACCAGGGCAAAGCGCTTGCCTTCCAGCAGGGGGAAATAGTTGTCGGTTTGCTGCGCTCCGCAGAGCAGGGGCTCCGTGGCGGCCTGGACGCTTTGATGTGCGGCACTGCGGCAGGAGCAGGCCAGCAGGCAGACCAGGACCGGGACGAACATCAATCTTTTTGAGCGCATAGCGTTAAACAGAAGGCCTGAAAATTGGCAGGACAAAAATAATTATTTTCCTTTGCATGACAATTGGAATTATGGATCCAACAGCACTTTTGCACAAATATCTCGATCCCAACCGGGAACTCTTCGGGATTGTCTATCGTCACAGTCGTTCCGTGGCCGACTTTGCCTTGGCTGTTTTGGACAGCCATCCCACCCTGGCGGCCGACCGGCAGTTTGTCGAACAAGCCTCGTTGCTGCATGACATCGGCTGTGTCAAGACCAACGCCCCGAGTATCTGTTGTTACGGCACGGAACCCTACATCCGCCACGGCGTCCTGGGCGCGGAAATCTTGCGTGCGGAGGGTTTGCCCCGCCATGCCCGGGTATGCGAACGGCACACGGGCACAGGCCTCACCCTGGCGGCCATCGAATCCCAGCATTTGCCCCTGCCTCTTCAGGACCTGAGCCCGGAGACTTTGGAGGAAGAGCTGATTTGTTTTGCCGACAAATTCTTTTCCAAGACCAAACTCGACCGGCAGCGCAGTGCCGCGGAGGCTCGTCAGAAACTGGAAAAATTCGGCCCGGAGTCGCTCGCCCGCTTTGATAATTGGTGCGAAAGGTTTTTATAATCACAGCCTTTTGTTGTAATTTTGTCGGCTTATAGACTAAGGTAATGTCGAAATTACAGCATGATCATATCGTCCGTTGGCTGGTGGCTGGTTGCCTCATCTTGTTGATGATGCTTCCTTTTTCTGCTGTGGCTCAGCGGCTTGATGCTGATTCGACCAGGATCCCGTCAGACAGTCTGTTGCTGCCCGCCCCCGATTCCGCCTCCGTCCGGGCAGTCGACACCCTCTCCACGCAGCAGAAGCCCGATACGGCCTCCAGCCAAAGAAGCGATATCTCCACCCTGACCGAAATCATCACTTTCAGCGCCGCCGACTCCATGACCATCGATGCCGACGGCATGGCCCATCTATACAACAACGGCCAGGTGGTGTATGGTGAAATGGAGCTGACCGGCGGCTATATCAAGATGAACATGGACAGCTCGACCATTTTCGCCATCGGCCTGCGCGACACCTCGGGCGCTGTGAGCGGCCACCCGGTGTTCAAGGACAGGAGCGGGGAATACGAGAGCAAAGGTTTGCGCTACAACTTCCATACCCAGCGGGGCATCATCACCAATGTGGTCACCCAGCAGGGCGAAGGCTATGTGGTGAGCGGCCGCACCAAGAAGATGGAGGACGATGCCATGTACATGACCGATGGCAAATACACCACTTGCGAAGACCACGACCATCCGCACTTCTACCTGTCGCTGAGCAAGGCCAAGATCCGTCCGGGCAAGAACATAGTGACCGGTCCGGCCCACCTCGTTGTGGAAGACGTGCATTTGCCGCTGATCATTCCGTTCGGCTATTTCCCCTTCACGTCGGAGTATTCCTCGGGCATCATCATGCCGACCTACGGCGACGAGCTTTCCCGTGGTTTCTATCTCCACGACGGCGGCTATTATTTCGCCATCAGCGACTATGTCGATCTGGCCCTGACGGGAGAGATCTATTCCAAAGGTTCCTGGGGCGTGAGGGCCAGGAGCAACTACCGCAAGCGCTACAAGTTTTCGGGCAGTTTCTCGTTCTCCTATCTTTTGACGGCCAACAGCGAGAAGCGCCTGCCCGACTATTCGGAATCCAAGAACCTGAGTGTCACCTGGAGTCATTCGCAGGATGCGAAGGCCAATCCCTACCGTTCCTTGTCGGCCAGCGTCAACTTCTCGACCAGCGGCTACTCGCGCAACGACCTGTATGCCTACTACAATACGGAGGCCTTCTCCCAGAATACCAAGAGCTCGAGTATCAGCCTGTCGCAACGGTTCCCGAACTTCCCGCTCTCCATCAGCGCCAGCATGAGCGTGTCGCAGCGCAGCAAGGACTCGACGCTGACAGTCTCGCTGCCCAACATGAGCTTGAGTGTGTCGCGTTTCTATCCCTTCAAGCGCAAGAATGCCGTGGGCCGGGAGAGATTCTACGAAAAGATCAGCATGAGCTACTCGGGTACGTTGGCCAACAGCATCGGCGAGGTGAAGGAGCGCGACTTCTTCCATAAATCGCTGGTCAAGGACTGGCGCAACGGTATGCGGCACAGCATCCCCGTCAGCGCCACTTTCACCGTCTTGAACTATATCAACCTCACGCCGTCGTTCAATTACACCGAACGTTGGTACACCAGCGCCGTGGATCGCAACTACGATCCGGTCTTGGACGAGGTGGTGGCCGACACCCTCTGGGGATTCCACCGCGTGTGGGACTACTCGGCCAGCCTGAGTGCATCGACCAAACTCTATGGCTTCTTCCAGCCCCTGCCGCAGATATTCGGCACCAAGGTGAACATGATCCGCCATGTGCTCACCCCGACACTGTCGTTCTCCTATCGTCCCGACTTCGGCCAGGAACGGTACGGCTATTACGAGACGCTGGAATATACCGATGCCAACGGCAAGGCCCATTCGACCACCTATTCCCACTATGCCGGCTCCCTGTACGGCACTCCCGGCACCGGCAAATCGGGCATGGTCAACTTCAATGTGGCCAACAACCTGGAAATGAAGGTGCGCAACGACAAGGACACCACCGAGGAAAACTCCTTTAAGAAGATCAGCCTGATAGACAATTTCTCCTTCGGCTCGTCCTACAACCTCGCGGCCGACAGCTTGAACTGGAGCAATATCTCGACCAATATCCGTATCAAGTTCGGCTCGAAATACACCTTGAACCTGAGCGGTCAGCTGGATCCCTACACCTATGTGCTGAACAGTTCGGGCAATCCGGTGCGGGTCAATGTCACCCAGTTCAAGAAATACGGTATCCCCGGCCGGCTCATCAGTACGGGTACGTCATTCTCCTACACCCTCAACAACGATACTTTCAAAAAGAAGGACAAGGGGCGTGCCAAGAAGAGCGGCGATGCCGCCGATGCTGCTTCCGACGGTGGCGAACTGGCGGCCGAAGGCGCTGCTCCTGCTGTCGAAACGCCCGTGGCCGAAGCAAAGCCGGATCCCGAGGCGGAACTCTACAAGGAGTATTCGATACCCTGGAGTCTCTCGTTGAGCTACACATTGCGCTATGCCCGTTCCACCTTCAACAAAGAGCGCCTCGAATACGACCACAAACTCACCCACAACCTCAGTTTCAACGGTACCCTCTCGCTGACGGAGAAATGGTATTTCACGGCTTCGAGCAGCTACAATTTCGATGTGCACAAACTCACCACCATGAGTTGCTCGGTGAGCCGCGACCTGCATTGCTGGACCATGTCGGCCAACTTCATCCCCATTGGCATGTACAAATCGTACAATTTCAGCATCAGGGTCAAGGCCGGCGTGCTGCAGGACCTCAAGTACGAACAGCATCAGAACCCCCGCGACAACGCCATCTGGGGAGTCCGCTAAAAAAAAGAATCTCTGCCAGTCGAGCTGACAGAGATTTCTTTTATCTGCAAAATCAAGATTTCTTAGTCGATGATGTCGAAACCACAGTAGGGAACCAGCACCTTGGGGATGCGGATGCCCTCGGGCGTCTGGTTGTTTTCCAACAGGGCGGCCACGATACGGGGCAGGGCCAGGGCGCTGCCGTTGAGCGTGTGGCAAAGCTGGGTCTTGCCGGTCTCGGCCGAGCGGAAACGGCATTTGAGCCGGTTGGCCTGGTAGCTCTCGAAATTGGACACCGAGCTGACTTCCAGCCAACGCTTCTGGGCGGCGGAGAACACTTCGAAGTCGAAGGTCAGAGCCGAGGTGAAACTCATGTCACCGCCGCAAAGACGCAGGATGCGCCAGGGCAGTTCCAGGGCCTCGACCAGCGTCTGGACATAGGCCACCATCTTGTCGAGCCGTTCGTAGGAGCGGTCGGGGTGCTCGATGCAGACGATCTCCACCTTGTCGAACTGGTGCAGGCGGTTCAGGCCGCGTACGTCTTTGCCATAGGCGCCGGCTTCACGACGGAAGCAGGCCGAATAGGCGGTGTTCTTGACAGGCAGGTCTTTCTCGTCGAGGATCACGTCGCGATAGAGATTGGTCACGGGCACTTCGGCTGTGGGAATCAAATACAGGCCGTCCAGGTTGGCCAGGTACATCTGACCTTCCTTGTCGGGCAGCTGGCCGGTGCCGTAGCCCGAGGCGGCGTTGACCACATAGGGCGGCTGGATTTCCAGGAAGCCTTGCTCGCGGGCACGGTCCAGGAAGAAAGAAATCAGCGCGCGCTGCAGGCGGGCCATCTTACCTTTATATACAGGGAAGCCGGCACCGGTGATCTTGGCCCCCAGTTCGAAATCGATCAAATCGTATTTCTTGGCCAGTTCCCAGTGGGGCAGGGCATCTTCGGGCAGATTGGGCACAACGCCGCCCATGCGCTCCACTTTGTTGTCTTCGGCGCCGTAGCCTTCGGGCACACTGTCGTGAGGCAGGTTGGGAATCAGTACCAGCAACTCCTGGATCTTGTCTTCGGCCTGCTTCTTCTCAGCCTCGAGCGCTTTGCCATTCTCCTTGAGCTCGCCTGTGCGTGCCTTGGCGGCGGCAGCTTCGTCCTTTTTGCCTTCCTTCATCAACTGGCCGATGGACTTGGACAGCTGGTTCATTTCGGCGGCGCAGGCGTCGGCCTGTACCTGGGCGTTACGGCGCTGTGCATCGAGCGAGAGAATCTCCTCGATGATTTCCTTGGCGTCAAAATGTTTCTTGGCCAATTTCTTGATGGCTTCTTCCTTGTTTTCGCTGAGATACTTGAGTGTCAACATAGCCTCTAATTTAAACTCTATAAGCGTCGAAGGCCGTCTTGAAGACAGCCTCCCTGGAAAATTAAAAAGTCGGGATGAGAAGACTCGAACTTCCGACCTCCACGTCCCGAACGTGGCGCGCTAGCCAACTGTGCTACATCCCGATATATTTTCGCTGCAAAGGTAATGCAATGCGGAACGATTTCCAAAAATATTCTCTCTCAATTTTTGAAAAAATAGGAATCCCCTGTTGCGTAATTGAAAAACCCGTTGTACTTTTGTGCCCGTTAAAAACAAACCGATGGTGCCATAGCTCAGTCGGTAGAGCAAAGGACTGAAAATCCTTGTGTCCCTGGTTCGATTCCCGGTGGCACCACCGTCAAAGGAGACTCCCACGCAGAGCCTCCTTTTTTTATGCCTCCCCCCTTCATGGGTATCAAAAAAAGACCTCCCGCAGTATTACCGCAGGAGGCCTTGTTTATAATAGGTACAAGCCCTTGCTCAGAGCTTCGGACCGGCGGCCACCAGAGCCTTGCCGGCGTCATTGCCGGTGTACTTGACGAAGTTCTTGATGAAGCGTCCGGCCAGGTCTTTGGCTTTCTCTTCCCACTGGGCGGCGTTGGCATAGGTGTCGCGCGGATCCAGGATGTTGGGATCTACGCCGGGCAGGGCGGTGGGCACTTCGAAATCGAAGTAAGGAATCTTCTTGGTCGGGGCCGACTTGATCGAACCGTCGAGGATGGCATCGATGATACCGCGGGTGTCGCGGATGGAGATGCGCTTGCCGGTGCCGTTCCAGCCGGTGTTGACCAGATAAGCCTTGGCGCCGCTCTTTTCCATTTTCTTGACCAGCTCTTCGGCATACTTGGTCGGATGCAGCTCCAGGAAGGCCTGGCCGAAGCAAGCAGAGAAGGTCGGCGTGGGCTCGGTGATGCCGCGTTCGGTACC
>JAGDCW010000168.1 GCA_017958305.1 Bacteroidales bacterium
ATGGTGGGATCGGGATAGTCGCCCCGGAAGATCGGATTCATATAGACAGCCCTCACCTGTCGTCGCACTTCGGCCTGAGGTTCGTCCACCGCCTGTTGGGCGGCCAGCGGGCAGGTCGGCAGCAAGGCCAGTCCCAGGGCCCATGCCAACATCAATCTAGACTTCGACATATTCGTATGGTTTTATGGTCAATCGTTCATAGACAGCAGGAACTCTTCGTTCGAATCGGTCTTTTCGAGCCGGTCCTTGAGGAATTCCATGGCTTCGATGGGATTCATGTCCGACAGATAGCGGCGCAGCACCCACATACGGTTCAGCGTCTGCTGGTTGAGCAGCAGGTCGTCGCGGCGTGTGCTGGAAGCCAGCAGATCGACGGCCGGGAAGATGCGCTTGTTGGACAGCGTACGGTTGAGCTGAAGCTCCAGGTTGCCCGTGCCCTTGAATTCCTCGAAGATCACATCGTCCATCTTGGAGCCCGTCTCTGTCAGGGCCGTGGCGATGATGGTGAGGCTGCCGCCGTTCTCGATATTGCGGGCAGCGCCGAAGAAACGTTTGGGCTTGTGCAGGGCATTGGCATCGACACCACCCGACAGCACCTTGCCCGAAGCCGGAGCCACGGTGTTGTAGGCGCGGGCCAGACGGGTGATGGAGTCGAGCAGGATCACCACGTCGTGGCCGCACTCGACCATGCGTTTGGCCTTCTCCAGCACGATGCCGGCAATCTTGACATGATGGTCGGCCGGTTCGTCGAAGGTGGATGCCACCACTTCGGCATTGACGCTGCGTGCCATGTCGGTCACTTCTTCGGGGCGCTCGTCGATGAGCAGGATGATCATATAGACCTCCGGATGGTTGGCCGCGATGGCATTGGCGATATCCTTCAGCAGGACGGTCTTACCGGTCTTGGGCTGGGCCACGATCAGGCCGCGCTGTCCCTTGCCGATGGGCGAGAACAGATCGACCACCCTGACCGAGGTGTTGGCGAATTCCTTCTTGCCGCAGAGATTGAATTTCTCGTCGGGGAAGAGCGGGGTGAGATGGTCGAACGACATGCGGTCGCGCACGAAAGAAGGATCGCGGCCGTTGATCTTGTCCACCCTGACCAGCGGGAAATACTTCTCCCCTTCCTTGGGAGGACGGATCGGGCCCATCACCATGTCACCGGTGCGCAGGCCGAAAAGCTTGATCTGCGACTGGGAGACATAGATATCGTCGGGCGATGAAATGTAGTTGTATTCCGACGAACGCAGGAAACCATAGTTTTCGGGCATGATTTCCAAGCAACCGCTGCCCATCAGGATGCCTTCGAAATCGAAGCCTTCCTCCTCGGCCTGGGCCTGCTGCTGGGCTTGCTGCTGTTGCAGGCGGGCCTGGCGCATCTGGGCTTTGTAGTTGGGGTTGTACATCGGATTGTTGGGATTGTTCACGTTGGCGTTGAAGTTGGGGGTGCCGCCCTGATGACGCTGGCGACGGTCCTGGCCTTTCGGGCCCAGGCCGGCCATGCGACGGGCTTCCGACAAGGCGTCCTCGGCCAGTCCGGCTGTGCCCTCCATGGCTGCAGGGGCAGCGGGTTTGGCTTCCGGGGCGGGCGTCTGTACGGGTTCATGCCGCGGCTTTTCCTCCACGGCAGGCTGGGCGGGTTTCTCCACGGCTGGCTCGAAGGGCTGGGCAGCCGTTTCGGCGACGGGGCCTTCCTGCTTGCGTCCCTTTTCTATGCGGGGACGACGGCCACGACGGCGCGGCTGGTCCTGGGCCGGTTCGGCCACAGTCGGCTCGACGCCCTTTTCCTGGGCGGGCTGCACCGGAGCGGCTTCAGCGGCCGGAGCGGTTTCGGCGGCCGGGGCGACCTCCTTTTTCTTGTTCTTGGAACCGGGCTTGCGACCCCGACGGGGTTTGTCGGCTTCCGCCACCTGGGCCTCGGCACTATCTTCGGGCTTCTTTTCCACGGAAGGCAAAATATCGGGATGGCTGGCGGCCATCGCTTCGATTTCCTTGGCGGAACGGCGACCGCGTCGCCGCGGTTCGGCACTGGCCTCGCGAGGCTGGGCAGCGCTGCGGTTGGCGGCCTGAAGGGCCTGTTCGTCAAGGATGGAATAAACAAGGTTGTCTTTGGAAGAAAAATCTGCTTTCTTGATGTTCATGGACTTGGCTAACTCAACAAGTTCCTGCAGACTCTTCTCTCTGAGTTGCACAATATTGAAGATGGGCATAAATAAAATAAAAAGGTTTCTTGATAATGCCTGCGGACAGAAGAGTCCGCTCAGGAGTATTTTCGCTGCAAATGTATGGAATATTTCCCATCCGGCAAAATTTGGCATCTTTTTTCTTGATAATGCCATTTTGTCACCATCATTCAAATTAAAATGCCATTTTGTCGCCCTTTTACGGATGGCACCACATTTGACTATAATATCAGCGTCCGGACGGAAGATCCGGGGGGACCTCCACCAAGGTCGGCCACCCGCACCGAAGTCCGGCAACAAACAAAAACAAAATGTATAACCTATAAAAACCTACGACTATGACTACAATGCTTACCAAGAACCCGGTATGGTTCCCGAGATTCATGTGGAACGATCTGTTCGACAACACCTGGATGGAAAACGAAAAGACTGCCTGCACGCCCGCCGTCAACGTCAGGGAAAATGAAGACGGATACATGGTGGAACTGGCTACTCCCGGCATGACCAAGAACGACCTGAACATCAAAATCGATGAAAACGACGTCCTGACTGTCTCCATGGAGCACAAGGAAGAGAAGAAGGAAAACGACAAGAAGGGTCGCTACCTGCGCCGCGAATTCAGCTACTCGCAGTTTGCCAAGAGTCTGGCTCTGCCCGAAGACGCCGATCGCAAGGCCATTTCGGCCAAGATAGAAAACGGTGTCCTGGAAATCTCCATCCCCAAGAAGGAAGAAGTCAAAGAAGCCCACGCCGTCAAGACCATCGAAATCCAGTAACACGATACCGGAGATCCCCAGCCAAGGGTCTGCTCCTCAAAAACAGCCAAGAGGGCCGCATCGAACGATGCGACCCTCTTGTTTTTTTATGGGTTCGCAGACTAATCGGCCGACAGGTCGTCTTTTTCCGTCAATCCGAATTTGGCCATCAGGCGGCCCAGTTTGTTATAGACCTGCCTGATTTCGGTATCGTCCAATTGGTATTCCTCGCAAGAGTCCATGCCGGCCAGGGCCAGGTGCAGCTTGCGCCACAGGTGACGCACGGCCAGGCGCATCATGCGGGCATGGTCGAAAGCCAGCACGGAAAGCCGGTCCACCTCGGCCCAGAGCACATCGGCGGCATCGTCGCCGGCGTGGGGATCGTAATCTGTGAGACGCACCAGGGAAAGATAGGAGACGGTCACCACCCTTTCGCGCGGGTCGCGGTTCACCGTAGAGAAGACATGGAACTGCTCCAGGGGCAGGCCGGCAAGGCCGGTTTCCTCCTCCAGCTCGCGGGCGGCACACTGGATGGTGCTCTCCTCCATATTCATAAAACCGCCGGGAAAGGCCCTGAAACCACGGAAAGGATCGTTGCCGCGCTTGACGAGCAAGACCTTCAGCGAGCGGCCGTCCCAGCCGAAGACCACGCAATCGGCCGTCACCGCCGGATGCGGATATTCATAACAGTAATTGCCAACAGCCATGAAATACAAAAGAAAAACGCCTTGGATGCTGTCATCCAAGGCGTGAAAGGTTGAACCGGGAAATTATCTCTTGATGGTTTTCTTGTAGGACTCGAACGAGCTGATGCTCTGCTTGCAGACATCGATGCTGCTCTTGGCCTTGGCCACGTTGGCGATGGTCTTGTCGTCCACGCCTTCGTATTTCAGCACCTCTTCGTACATCGGGATGGCCTGCTTGTAGTAGTCGGCGGCCTTGCCCATGTTGGCCAGGTAGGTGTTGACATCGGCACCGGCGGCCTTCTGCGACCATTCCTGGGCGCTCTTCATCACGTCGGTGGCTTCCTTCAACTGCTGGATCTGCCACATCTGAAGCATGCGGGAATAGTATTTGTTCTCGGCCCGCGGAATGGTTTCGAAAGCCTTTTCCAGATAGACGGTCATGCTGTCCATGACGCCGGCCTGGCGGTACATCTGGGCGATGGCATACATCGAAGCGTCCTTGTTGCAATTGATCTCGATGCATCTCTGATAGAGAGCCATGGCCTCTTCGTCCTTGTCCAGTTGCTTGGCCGTATTGGCGAAATTGTAAATGAAACGGCAGTCGGTGGGCGTGTCGGCACGACCCAGCGCCTGGAACTTCTGGAAGTATTCGTAAGCCTTCTCGTAGTTCTTCTCGCGAAGGAAAGCGTTGCCGGCATAGTAGAAACTCATTTCGTAGAGATTCAAAGTGTAGATGTCGTCCTCGACACCTTCTTCTCCGGATTTCAGGTAGATTTCGTAATTGCTGATAGCCGATACATAATCTTTGTTGTTGTATGCCTCGTTACCTGCATTCTTCGCTTTCAGGGCATCAGACAGAACCGGGGCATCCTGGGCCATGATGGTTCCTGCCAAGGCAGCAAACATCAGTAATACAGTAAGTTTCTTCATCTCTTAAAGATTTAACGGATTTATGATTGTAATCGGGGACAAAGGTATAAATTAATTCCTTACTTTTGCAAATCAAAAAGCAAGTGATGACCTATCCGCAGAATTTCGAAGAGAAAATCGGATTCGACCAGATCCGCCATCTGCTCAAAGGTTACTGCCTGAGCAGCCTAGGCGAACAACTGGCCGACAGTCTGGAATTCAGTCATCGCTTCGACCAGGTGAGCCGTCAGCTCGACCTGGGCGCCGAGTTTGTCAGGATACTCCAGGAAGAAGACCATTTCCCCGACCTGCAGCTGTTCGACCTGCGGCCGGCCCTGAGCCGCATCCGGGTGGAAGGCACCTGGCTCGACACGGGCGAACTGTTCGACCTGCGACGCAGCCTGGACAGCCTGCAGCGCGTGGTCCGCTTTTTCATCAAAGAAGAAGAAGAAGAAGACAACCAGCCAGGCCCCTACCCCCGACTGCGAGAAGCCGCTTCCCGCACAGCCATTTTTCCCGACATCGTCGACCGCATCGACCTGATACTCGACAAATTCGGGCATGTGCAAGACCACGCCTCCCCCGAGCTGGCCGCCATCCGCAAACAGCTGTCCATCACCACGGCCGGCATTTCACGGCGCCTGCACATCCTGTTGCGCCAGGCCCAGGACGAAGGCTATGTGGAAAAGGGCTTGAGCCCCAGCCTCCGCGACGGCCGGCTGGTCATCCCCGTGTCGCCGGCCTTCAAGCGCAAGATCAAAGGCATCGTCCACGAGGAATCGGCCTCGGGCAAGACCGTCTATGTCGAACCCGAAGAGCTGGTCGAGGCCAACAACCGCATCCGCGAGCTGGAGGGCGAGGAAAAACGGGAAATCATCCGCATCCTGACGGCCTGCACTGACGCCATCCGTCCGCTGGCGCCCGCCATGGCCGACGCTCACGCCTTCCTGGCGCTCATCGACCTGAGCCAGGCCAAAGCCCGCCTGGCCCTGAGCCTGAAGGCCATCCGGCCGGTCCTGGAAGACCGCGTCGCCCTGAAATGGGACCAAGCCGTCCATCCCCTGCTCAGCCTCTCGCTCAAGAAACAACAGAAAGAGGTTGTCCCGCTCGACATCCGCCTCGACGAAAAGCAGCGCATCATCCTTATCTCCGGTCCCAACGCGGGCGGCAAATCCGTCTGCCTGAAAACCGTCGGGCTGCTGCAATACATGCTGCAATGCGGTCTGATGATTCCCCTGGCCGAGAGCTCTGTCACCGGTCTGTTCGAACATATTTTCATCGACATCGGCGACGAGCAGTCCATCGAAAACGACCTGAGCACCTACAGTTCCCACCTGCTCAATGTCAAATACTTCATCAAGAACAGCCAGGAGCGCACCCTGCTGCTGATCGACGAACTGGGCAGCGGCACCGAACCGCGCATCGGCGGCGCCATCGCCCAGGCTGTCCTCGACGCCCTGAACCGCCGCAAGGTCTATGGCGTGGTCACCACCCACTACGACAACCTCAAGCACTTCGCCCAGGACCAGGAAGGCATCGTCAACGGAGCCATGCTCTACGACCGGCATCGCATGCAGGCCCTGTTCCGCCTGGAGATCGGCCGGCCGGGCAGTTCCTTCGCCATTGAGATCGCCCGCAAGATCGGCCTGCCCGAGGAAATCATCCACGAAGCCTCCGAACTGGTCGGCAGCGACTACATCGACATGGACAGGCACCTGCAGGACATCGCCCGCGACAAACGCTACTGGGAGAACAAGCGCGACCGGGTCAAGCAGATGGAAAAAGACCTGGGCCGGCTCACCGAGCAATACGAAGCCGACCTGGCCCAGGTACACCAACAGCGCAAGGAAATCCTGACCAAGGCCAAGACTGAAGCCCAGGAAATGCTCGACCAGGCCAACGCCCAGATCGAGAACACCATCCGCGGCATCAAGGAATCGCAGGCCGAAAAAGAGAAAACCCGCCACTTGCGCCGCCAGCTCAGCGACTTCAAGGACCAGATGCTCGACCAGGCCAGCCAGCGCGAGCAAGACCGCCTCGAAGCCCGTGCCCTGCGCGACAAAGGCCGCTATCGCATGCCCAAGAGCCAGGAGGAGAAAATACTGCGCAAAGTGCGCAGGCAAAACGAGGGCACGCCCTCACAGCCCGTCCGCAAACAGGCCGCCGAGCCCCTGCAAGTCGGCGACAAGGTCCACCTCAAAGGCCAGGAAGTACAGGGGATCATCTCCGAGATCAAAGGCACCAAGGCCGTCGTGCTGTTCGACAGCCTGAAGACACGCGTCAGCCTCACCCAGTTGGAAAAAGGCAAGGCCACCGCCGAAAAAACCGCCACCAGGGAAAAATCCTGGCAAGGACTGGGTCTGCGCACCAGCGAGGAGGTGCACCGCATCAGCACTCATTTCAGTCCCGAGATTGACATGCGCGGCCTGCGGGCCGACGAAGCCCTCCAGACCTTGAAATACTACCTCGACGACGCCGTCGTGGTGGGAGCCCCCAAAGTCCGTATCCTGCACGGTACCGGCACCGGCGCCCTGCGCCAGCTGGTCCGTGAATATGTCGCCACCCTGCCCGAAGTGGTCAGCTACCACGACGAACACGTCCAAATGGGCGGCAGCGGCATCACCGTCGTAGAATTCAGATAGCCATGCCCTACCAGCTTACTGACTGGTTGCCCACAACCAAAAAAGAAATGGACCTCCGCGGTTGGACCGAGGCAGACGTCATCCTGTTCTCGGGCGACGCCTATGTCGATCATCCCTCGTTCGGAGCGGCCGTGGTGGGGCGAACCCTGGAACACAACGGACTGAAGGTGGCCCTCGTCCCCCAGCCCGACTGGCGGGGCGATTTGCGCGACTTCACCAAACTGGGGCGACCGCGCTGTTTCTTCGCCATCTCCGCCGGCTGCATGGATTCCATGGTGAACCGCTACACCGCCAACAAGCGCCTGCGTTCCGACGATGCCTATACCGCCGACGGACGGCCCGGCGCCCGGCCCGACTACACCACCGTCACCTATGCCAACATCCTGCGCCGTCTCTACCCCGAGGTGCCCATCGTCATCGGCGGCATCGAAGCCTCCATGCGGCGGCTCACCCACTACGACTACTGGTCGGACCGGCTGATGCCCAGCATCCTGGTTGACAGCCACGCCGACCTGCTCATGTACGGCATGGGTGAGATCAATCTCCAGCGCATGGCCCGCCACCTGCTTTCGGGCGGCAGTTTCGACGCCATGAAGACCTGGCCGCAGATGGCCTATCTACGGCCGGCCAACCCGGACGGTGGCCTGGACGACGGAGGCGATGTCATCCGCCTGCACAGCCACGAGGCCTGCCTCAAGAGCAAACGCTGCCAGGCCGAGAACTTCCGGCACATCGAGGAAGAGTCCAACAAGATGCAGGCCGCCACGCTCATCCAGGCGGTCGGAGAGCGGGAAGTCGTGGTCAATCCGCCCTACCCGCCCATGAGCAGCGAAACGCTCGACGCCTCCTTCGACCTGCCCTACACCCGCCTGCCCCATCCCAAATACAAAGGCAAGACCATCCCGGCCTTCGAGATGATCAAATATTCGGTCAACCTGCACCGGGGCTGCTTCGGCGGATGCTCCTTCTGCGCCATCTCGGCCCATCAGGGCAAATTCATCGTCTCACGCAGCCGCGAATCCATCTTGCGCGAGGTGGAGAAAATCGTCCAGAGCGAAGGGTTCAAAGGCTATCTGAGCGACCTGGGCGGCCCCTCGGCCAACATGTATGCCATGCACGGCCGGCGCCTGGAAGCCTGTCGCAAGTGCAAGCGTCCCTCCTGCCTGCACCCGGCGATTTGTCCCAATCTCGACGTCGATCACCGTCCGCTGCTCGAAATCTACCATGCCGTCGATGCCCTGCCCGGCATCAAGAAGAGTTTCATCGGCAGCGGTCTGCGCTACGACCTGCTGCTCCACTCCAGCGAAAAAGCCCTCAGCGAAAGCCAGCGCCAGGACCCCGCTTTGCTGCGCGAGGCACGCGACAAGGACCTTGCCACCGCCCAATACATCCGGGAGCTCATCGACCGGCACGTCTCCGGCCGCCTGAAAGTGGCCCCCGAGCACACCGAAGACCGAGTGCTCGACTGCATGCGCAAACCGCCCTTCGAACAGTTTGTCCGTTTCAAGAAAATATTCGACCGCACCGAACAGGAACGCATGCGGCACGACCCCAAGGCCAAGGGGCCGCAGGAACTGATCCCCTATTTCATCAGCTCCCATCCGGCCTGCCACGAGACCGACATGGCCGCCCTGGCCTGCAAGACCCGGCAACTGAATTTCAAGCTGGAACAGGTACAGGACTTCACCCCCACTCCCATGACCCTGGCCACCGAGATGTACTACACCGGCCTGGATCCCTACACCATGAAACCGGTCTTCACGGCCAAGACCCAGGACGAGAAGCGCAGCCAGCGCAAATACTTCTTCTGGTACAAACCGGAATACCGCCAGGAAATCATCCGCAGCCTGCGTCGGCTGGGACGCGACGACCTGCTCAAAAAAATGTTCTGATAATCCGTCATTTATACGAACTGTCACAAATTCTCCCCTGTTTTCCTTTTTTTATCCGTCGCATATCCATAAATTTGCCTTGTCTTTGGTGTGCGTTTTCGAGATGAAAAAAGGATATACACTGCTTCTCCTGGCCTTGTCTGCCTTAGTCTTTTCTTCCTGTCACAGGCAGGGGGAAAGGGAAAAGCTCACGGGTCTGTGGTTGCTCTGCCAGTCGGAAGG
>JAGDCW010000169.1 GCA_017958305.1 Bacteroidales bacterium
CCGGCTTGCAGTATGTGGGCGGCATCTTCACCCACCTCACCCACGACCATCTCGACTACCACAAGACGGTGGAGGCCTACCTCAAGGCCAAGAAGCGCTTCTTCGACAACCTGCCCGCCGGGGCCTTTGCGCTGACCAACGCCGACGACAAGAACGGCCTGGTGATGCTGCAGAACACCAAGGCAACGAAATACACCTATTCCACCCGGACGATGGCCGATTTCAAGGCCAACATCGTGGAAACCCACCTGGAGGGGATGCAACTCGACATCAACGGCCGCGAAGTGCATGTGCAGTTCATCGGCCGCTTCAATGTGTCGAACCTGCTGGCCGTCTATGGGGCGGCCTGCCTGCTGGGCCGGCGTCCCGAGGAGGTGCTGCTGGTGCTGAGCACCCTGCATCCGGTTTCGGGCCGGCTGGAATACCTGCCTTCGCCGACGGGTTTCATCTCGATTGTCGATTACGCCCATACGCCCGACGCCTTGAAAAACGTGCTCGACACGCTGCGTCAGCTGGAGGCGCCGCACCTCATCACGGTGGTGGGGGCCGGCGGCAACCGCGACAAGACCAAGCGGCCCGAGATGGCCGCCGAGGCCTGTGCCCAGAGCGACACGGTGATCCTCACTTCCGACAATCCGCGTTTCGAGGAGCCGCAGGACATCCTCGACGACATGTATGCCGGGGTGCCGATGGAAGACCGGCGCAAGGTGCTTTGCATCCTCGACCGCCGCGAAGCCATCCGCACGGCCTGCCGCCTGGCCGGCAAGGGCGACCTGGTGCTGGTGGCCGGCAAGGGCCATGAGGATTACCAGGAGATCAAGGGCGTGAAACATCCCTTCGACGACAAGAAGGTGATAGCCGAAGCTTACGAATTGTTGTTTACCAAATAGTCTGCCGCTATGTTAGTACCTCTTTTCGAACATTGGAACGAGCTGAACGTGATGGGCACGGGTGTGTTCCAGTATGTGACCTTCCGGGCCGCGATGGCCTTCATCTTTGCGCTGCTCATTGCCACGCTCATCGGCAAGACTTTGATCAAGGTGATGCAGAAGAAACAGCTGGGCGACGTGCCCCGAGACCTGGATGTGGAAGGCCAGTTGCAGAAGAAGGGCACTCCGAGCATGGGCGGTGTCATCATCTTCCTCTCGCTCATCGTGCCGGTACTGCTTTTTGCCAAGCTCGACAATGTCTATGTGATCCTGATGCTCATCACCACCGTGTGGCTGACGACGTTGGGTTTCCTGGACGACTATGTGAAGATTTTCCGCCACAACAAGGAGGGCCTGCCGGGCAAATACAAGATCATCGCCCAGGTGGGTGTGGGCATCATTGTGGGCGTGACGCTCTATGTGAGCCCGCATGTGGTGATCCGCGAGAACATCGAGACCTACCGGGGCGGCCAGGTCGAGCAAGTGCAGTACGGCCAGGAAGAGGTGAAATCGACCAAGACGACCATCCCCTTTGTCAAGAACAACAACTTCGACTATTCCGACATCGCCTTCTTCATGGACAAGGAGCACCGTCAGGGGGCCGGCTGGGTGATATTCATCCTGGCCACCATCTTCATCGTGACGGCTGTGTCGAACGGTTCGAACCTGACCGACGGGCTGGACGGCCTCACGGCCGGTATCTCGGCCATCATCGGGGTGGGCCTGGGCATCCTGGCCTACTTGTCGAGCCGTGTGGACTATGCTTCCTATCTGAACATCATGTACATCCCCGGGGTGGAGGAGCTGGTGATCTATGCTTCGGCCTTTGTGGGCGCGACGATGGGCTTTTTGTGGTACAACTCCTTCCCGGCCCAGGTATTCATGGGCGATACGGGCAGCTTGATGCTGGGCGGTGTGATCGCCGTGTTTGCCATCATCATCCGCAAGGAAATACTGTTGGTGCTCTTCTGCGGGGTATATTTCATCGAGTCGCTCTCGGTGATGTTGCAGGTGGGCTATTTCAAATATACCAAACGCCGGACGGGCGTGGGCAAGCGCATCTTCAAGATGACGCCCCTGCACCACCATTTCCAGAAGGCGGGCAATGCGGGCATCGATGCCTTGATCCAGAAACCGCTCAAGGCCGTCCCCGAATCCAAAATCGTATTCCGTTTCTGGCTGATCAGCATGATATTGGCTGTGTTGGCCATCATTACCTTAAAACTCAGATAATATGCGTAGAATTGTCGTATTGGGAGCAGGCGAGAGCGGCGCGGGTGCCGCTGTGCTGGCCAAGGTCAAAGGCTTCGATGTCTTTGTGAGCGACTCGTCGGCCGTCAAGCCCGAATACCGTGAATTGTTGGACAAATACGAGATTCCCTGGGAGGAGAAGCAGCATACGCTGCCGCTTATCCTGAATGCCGACGAGATAGTGAAGAGCCCGGGCATCCCCGAGAAGGCGCCGGTGATCCAGGCCATCCTGGAGAAGAAGATTCCGATGATTTCGGAAATAGAGCTGGCGGGCCGTTATACACGGGCCAAGATGATCTGCATCACGGGCAGCAACGGCAAGACCACCACCACGATGCTCACCTGGCACATCCTGCAACGGGGCGGTCTCGACGTGGGACTGGCCGGCAATGTAGGGCAGAGCCTGGCCCTGCAGGTGGCCGAGGGCGACCACGACTACTATGTGGTGGAGCTGAGCAGCTTCCAGCTCGACTATATGTTCGATTTCAGGGCCGATGTGGCGGTGTTGCTCAACATCACGCCCGACCATCTGGACCGTTATCACTACAACATGCAGGAGTATGTGGATGCCAAGTTCCGCATCATCCAAAACCAGCGGCCCGAGGATGCGTTTGTCTATTGGAACGACGATCCGGTGATCCGCCGCGAGCTGGGCAAGCGCACTATCACGGCCCGGCAGTTCCCCTTCTCGCTGACGCGCAAGGAGGGTGTCCGTGCCTTTATCGAAAACCATGTGCTGGTGATCGACACGCCCGAGCAGTGCTTCGAGATGGAGCAGGAGGCGCTGGCCCTGCAGGGGACGCACAACCTCTACAACATGATGGCATCGGCCTTGTCGGCCAATCTGGCACGCGTCAAGAAGGAAAGCATCCGCCAGGCCCTGAGCGACTTCACCGGCGTGGAACACCGCCTGGAGAAGGTGGCCGTGGTGGGCGGCGTGCAATACATCAACGACTCGAAGGCGACCAACGTCAATTCCTGCTGGTATGCCCTGGAGTCGATGACGACGCCCCTGGTGCTCATCCTGGGCGGTACGGACAAGGGCAACGACTACAGCGAGATCGAGGCCCTGGTCAGGGAAAAGGTGCACAGCCTGGTCTTCCTGGGTGTGGACAACGACAAGTTGCACCGCTTTTTCGACGGCAAGGTGCCCGAGATCCGCGACGCCCGCTCCATGAAGGAGGCCGTCGCCCTGTGCAGCCGGATGGCCCGCGAAGGCGACACGGTGCTGCTGTCGCCCTGCTGCGCCAGTTTCGATTTGTTCAAGAGTTACGAAGACCGCGGCCGTCAGTTCAAGGACTGCGTCAGGAATTTATAGGCGATTATGGAATGGTCATTGAGCAGACTGATCAAAGGGGATAAAGTTATCTGGTTGATATTCACCGCACTTTGTCTGTTGAGCCTGGTGGAATGTTTCAGCGCCATCGGTACGCTGAGCTATTCCAAGGGCAACACCTACGGCCCGATCATCCGCCACGGGATGTTCCTGCTGGTGGGCTATTCGCTGGTGGTGGTGCTGCATAATTTCCATTACAAATACACGGCCTTGCTGGCC
>JAGDCW010000029.1 GCA_017958305.1 Bacteroidales bacterium
ATTTTATCGAGACCTTTGGTATATTTGGTCCAGTAGTATTTCAGGGGATGGGTATATTTGAGCTGTTTCCAGGGCCGGCTGCCATGGGGCAGGTGCAGCACGGAATTGTCGAGCATCAGGTAGTTGTTGAAGCCCAGTTCGAGGGACTTATGGGAGATGAAGACATCGAACCAGTTCTTGTCCGGGTCGAGCTGATGGAAATCGTAGGCCTGCAACAGCTCTTGCGTAAGCAGGGTGCAACAAAAGCTCAGGCGCTTGCGGGTGGCCACGACGGCCGGCTGCGGACGCAACCAACGCATGAGCCGGCTCTGACGGGCATAGTGGTAGGGGAAGCAGATATCACCTTCTTTGTCGATGGTGACAGCGGCGATCATGCCGGCATGCGTGGCTCCCCCTTTCTCCAGGAAGTGCAGCATCTGCTGCAGGGTCTTTTCCTCAACCATCACATCCGATTCGACAATGAGCAGGTGGGCCTGTTCTTCCAGGGCCCGCTGTTGGGCCATCTGCAGCACCAGCAGGTAATTGGGTGAAGGGTGGGAGGTCAGGTCCTGCAGGTTGACCAGCTTGAACCCTTTGTCGGAGGCCAGTTGGGTCAGAGCCTGTGTGGTCTCGGGTGTACTGAAATCGTTGTAGATGGTGTAGTCCAAAGGCCGGTCCAGGCTGGAGGCCATGATGCACTCCACCGTCCGGCGGGTGGTGTCGGGCGAATTCTTGACCGGGGTGATGATATGTAGGCTTTGCATGATCAGTAAAGTAATTCAAACTGCCATCCCTGGCCCAGGCAGTATTCGATAAACGGCGGCAAGGCGTAGCGCAGGTTCTTCTCGGCCTTGAGCGAGTCGTGAAACACGATGATCGAACCGTTGCGCACATAGCGACAGGCCTTGTCGAGCACCTGTTGTCCGCTGAGCCGGGGCGAATAGTCACGCGGTACGACATCGGACAACTCCAACTGGTAGCGCTTGCGCAGGTAGCGCAACTGCGAGGGCCGGACAATGCCGTGGGGCGGCCGGTAGAGCGGGCTGTGGATGATCCGGGCAGCTTGCTCGATATTGTCGTAGTAGCGGCGGTCGGCCATCTTCAAACCTTGCACGTGGTTGTAGGAATGGTTGCCGGTGCGGTGTCCCCGTCGCAGGATCTCCTCATAGACCTCGGGGTGCTTGTGCACGTTCTCCCCCACACAGAAGAAGGTGGCCTTGATGCCGTAGCGATCCAGCACATCCAGCACCCAGGGGGTCACCTCGGGTATCGGACCGTCATCGAAGCTGAGATAGATCTTTTTCTCCCTCTCATCGCGACGCCATTCCATGCCCCGGCCGATACGCAGCCACCAGGGCAGCTGTTCGATGAGCATGGGCCTTAGCGAATGAGTTGATACTTGCGGGCGTATTCCTGGAAGACCTGTCCGTATTTGATGTAGGACTCCTCATCGTAATTGCCCACCATCGACAAGGTACTCTGCATGGCATAGAGCTGGTTGCTCACCAGTCGCAGTCCGGAAGTCCACTTCGAGGGATGATGGCTGAATACCCAGTCGAGACTCTCGCAAGAGACGGCCATGGCCTTGTCGAGCATGGCACGGGCTTCGACCGGATGGCTCATCTTGTAGTAGGCCTCGATGATCTCCAGCGTACCGGCCATGCCACCGTCCACATAGTTGATTGGGAAGCGCTCCTCGGGAAATACCTCGAAGCACTTGTCGATGGCCTGCTGGGCCAAATCGAACCTGCGTTCGTTGGCCAGGGCCCTGATGAGAATACCGAACATCTGTCGCTGGGTGCGGCACATACGGGTGATATTCTCGTCGAGATAGACGGTCGAGTCCTGGATGTTGCCCCAGCGGAACTGATGGCAGAGATTGTCGAACATCTTGTCTGTGTCGATGGTGCGGGCCACCGGCGCAATCTTGTAGATGAGCCCTTCGTGGATGAAGTAGTTCTGGTAGGTGCTCATCAGGTCGGGATCGACCGTGACGGCGAAATACATGGGACGGGTCCAATGGCTTTCCTCCAGCAGTTTGAGCAGCATCAGTTCGTGCTTGCCCACGTAGGATTTGCCGCCCAGGTCGAAGTCCATCTTCGGGACGATGCGGTTGGCAAATTTCTCATCGATGTATTTGTTGTTGAGCACTTCATCGCGTTCGACGGGCAGGAAGAACTTGCGTGCCGGCAGGTAGTCCACATTCTCGTCGTAGCCGGGAATCTTCTTGGTGAATTCCTTTTCGCTCTCCAGCCAGGCAAAGGCCGTCTGCAGGGAGATGGAGTCACGGCTGCGCGGGATGATGCGGGCAATGTCGCGGCGCCCGTTGGAATACATCGTCTCGGGCCAGCTTACAGGGAAGGCCGAAGATTCGTAATAGGGACGCAGCATCTGGTTGTAGTACCAGTCGGTCTGCAGATAGGACATGTTGCAGACACGGACATCGGTACGCACACCTTCCACCTCCTGGATGTACCAAAGCGGGAAGGTGTCGTTGTCGCCGTTGGTGAAGATGATGGCGTCTTCTTCGCAACCTACCAGGTAGTTGTAGGCAAAATCGCGGCAGGTATAGCGGCCGGAACGGTCGTGGTCGTCCCAGTTTTCGGCACCCATCAAGACGGGCACGCCCAGGCAGAGCACACTCACAACAATGGCGGAGACATGCTCGGGCAGGACCTTGCCCAGCCATTTGGCCAGGGCAGGTACGGCCAAGCCGATCCAGATGCAGAAAGCATAGAACGAGCCGGCATAGGCATAGTCGCGCTCACGGGGCTGGTTGGGGGTCTGGTTCAGGTAGAGTACGATGGCCAGGCCGGTCATGAAGAACAGGAAGAAGGTGATCCAAAAGCCCTGGATGCCTTTCTTCCCGGCATAGGCCTGTGCCAGCAGACCGATGATGCCCAGCAGCAGCGGCAGCAGATAGTAGCGGTTGTATCCTTTGTTGTCCTTCAACTCCTGGGGCATGGTTTCCAAATCGCCCACCAGCACCTTGTCGATGAACTTGATGCCGGTGATCCAGTTGCCGGCGTTGATTTCGCCCATGGTGCCCTGGATGTCGTTCTGACGGCCGGAGAAGTTCCACATGAAATAGCGCCAGTACATATAGTTGATCTGGTAGGAGAAGAAGAAGCGCAGGTTGTCGGCCATGGTCGGCATGACGACGGTCTCCTTCTGCCCGCAGTGGTCGTAGATCACTTTTTTACCCTTGAAACCCGACCAGGCTTTGTAGGCATCCACGTGATCGGCGCGGGAACTGTACATGCGCGGGAAGAACATGTTCAGCTCGTCGGCCATGACAGGACGTTCGTTGTAGCCGGAAATCACATAGCGGTCCTTCTCGTCGGGACTGGCCTTGGCCTTTTTGTCCCAGACCGGGCCTCGTTTCTGATACTGCGGAATGCAGTTGTTGCCTTGGCGCTTCCACTTGATTTGCGAGGCGAAGGTCTGGCCGTAGAAGAGCGGGGTCTCACCATACTGTTCACGGTTCAGGTAACGTTCCAGGGTGAACATGTTGTCGGGCGAGTTCTGGTCCATGGGCGGCTGGGCGTTCGAGCGGATCACCGTCAGGCCGTAGGACGAATAGCCGATGAGCATCACCATGAGGCAAAGCAACGTCACGTTGATGAGCTGGGCATTGAGCTTCTTCCATTTGAGAGACAGGAAAACGACGGCGGCACAGAGGATCACCCACACCAGCGGCTTGTAGCCGAAGAAGGGAATGCCCACCAGAATGATGTTCAGGCAGAAGGCCAGGCGCATGCGCGTCTCGCTTTGACCGCGGTAGGTTTCCCACAGGCCCCAGGCCATGCAGGCCATCACCAGGATGATGTAGATGATGGCACCCGTGTTGAAATGACAACCCAGTACGTTGACAAACAGCAGGTCGGCCCAGCCGGCCATGTTGACAAAGCCGGGCACGACACCGTACAGGATGACGGCAATCAGCGCAAAGGAGCCCAGCAGGGCCAGCAGTGAGCCCTTCAGTGTGGCTTTCGACGATTTCTTATAGTAATAGACCAGTACCAGGGCAGGGATGCAAAGCAGGTTGAGCAGGTGCACGCCGATGGAGAGGCCCATCATGTAGGCGATGAAGACAATCCAGCGGGCCGAACGCGGCTCTTCGGCGCAATCCTCCCATTTGAGGATGGCCCAGAACACCACGGCGGTGAACAGCGACGAATAGGCATAGACCTCGCCTTCGACGGCCGAGAACCAGAAGGTGTCGGAGAAGGTATAGGCCAGCGCGCCCACCATACCGGCGCCCAGCGTGGCAATCGTCTGTCCCAGGGTGGGGTTTTCGGGATCCTTGAAGACAATCTTCCGGGCCAGATGGGTGATGGTCCAGAACAGGAAGAGGATGGTCAGGGCACTGAACAGCGCCGACATGGCATTGATGCACTTGGCCACCATCTCGGGCGAAGAGGCGAAATGGGCGAACATGCGGCCGGTGAGCATGAAGAAGGGTGCTCCTGGCGGATGGCCTACGTCAAGCTTATAGGCGGCCGAAATGAATTCGCCGCAGTCCCAGAAACTGGCAGTGGGTTCGATGGTGAGCAGATAGGTGACGGCTGCAACGACAAAGGCCACCCATCCGCAGATGTTGTTGAATAGCTTGAATTTCTTCATTTTCTGTGTATTTCAGTACTTCACAAATGCGAATGCGCATTTGGGACAAAGGTACGGCATTCCTTATTTATATCCAAATCAAGAAACTAAAAGGGAGCAGTCTGTTTTGCGCCATCTCAATATGCCCACATAGCTGAGCAGTACGATGTTCATCATGAGTGAATACAATATGGCGGGGATTATTGCAGAATCGCCTCTATCTCCCATTCATTTAAGTTTTTTTGGTAAACACAGTGTTGTCTGATTGTAATTTGCTCCTTCAAAGTTTGTCGGAGATTATCTTGTCCGTGGCATTGGCCTGTCTGGCAAACTCGAACAAGGCCCGCGGCAAATGACAGTAGCCTGTCGGATTCTTTTCCAGATAGTCCTGGTGATACTCTTCGGCAGGATAAAAACTCTCAAGCGGCTGTCTTTCCACAGCCAGAGGTCGGGAATAAAGCTGCTGCTGCTCGGCAAACACCTTCCCGATGACGGCCAGGTCCGCCGCATCGGTATAATAGACCCCTGTGCGGTAGCGGGTACCCTCGTCGTGACCCTGCTTGTTCAGACTGGTCGGATCGATGGCCTTGAAAAACATCTGTAGGAGAAACTCAAGGCTGACCTGCTCGGGGAGGTACTTGATGCGGACCGTCTCGGCATATCCCGTCTGATCGGTATAGACTTCCTTGTATGTCGGATTCGCCGTGTGCCCGTTGGCAAACCCCACCTCTGTTTCCGTTACTCCTCTGATTTGCTTGAAGAAATGCTCCGTTCCCCAGAAACATCCTCCGGCCAGGTAGATTTCCTTTTCTCTCATAATTCTGTTTCAATGCCGCAAAGATAGCGCGAAAATGTCAAATAACAGAGCCTCGGGGCCGTCCTCCTTGTGTCCTTCCACTTTTATCGGGAATCTGCCTGACGGATTACATATCGGGCGATGGATGTTTTTGTCACTTCGGTAAGCCGTATGATAAGAAATTCTTTGTACCTTTGCCCCTCAATAAAGAATGCCGGTTTATCTTGATGAAAAACTTGTTACATATCATACACCGCCATCAAGCCCTTGCCTTGGTTTGCAGCCTGCTCCTTTTCATGGCCGCCTGCAACGAGAACCGCGAAACGCAATACAACGGCG
>JAGDCW010000170.1 GCA_017958305.1 Bacteroidales bacterium
CAGCTCATCGACGAGGCCCACGGCCTGGGACTGTCGGTCATCATGGACCTGGTGCATTCCCATGCCGTCAAGAACACCGTGGAAGGCCTTGGACAGCTGGACGGCAGCCATGACCTGTATTTCCACAGCGACAGTAGCCGGCGCGAGCATCCCGCCTGGGATTCGCTCTGCTTCAACTACCAGCGCAACGAAGTGCTGCATTTCCTGCTGTCCAACTGCAAATACTGGCTCGAAGAGTTCCATTTCGACGGCTTCCGCTTCGACGGCGTCACTTCCATGATCTACCGCAGCCACGGCCTGGGGGAATCCTTCGGCAGCTATGACGACTATTACAACCTCAACCAGGACGGCGACGCCATCTGCTACCTGACCCTGGCCAACAAGCTCATCCACCAGGTCAATCCCCGGGCCGTCACCATTGCCGAGGAAATGAGCGGCATGCCCGGTCTGGCCCGTTCCTTCAAGGACGGCGGCATCGGCTTCGACTACCGTCTGGCCATGGGTATCCCCGACTTCTGGATCAAGCTCATCAAGGAGCAGCCCGACGAACAGTGGAAACCGGGGGCCATCTGGTGGGAACTGACCAACCGCCGGGCCGATGAAAAGACCATCAGCTATGCCGAGAGCCACGACCAGGCCCTCGTCGGTGACAAGACCATCATATTCCGTCTGATAGATGCCGACATGTACTGGCACATGAACAAGGACGACCACCATGCGGCTGTCGAACGCGGCATGGCCCTGCACAAGATGATCCGACTGCTCACAGCCTCGACGGTGAACGGCGGCTACCTCAACTTCATGGGCAACGAGTTCGGCCATCCCGAATGGATCGACTTTCCCCGCGAAGGCAACGGTTGGTCGTACAAATACGCCCGCCGGCAATGGAGCCTGACCGACAACCACGACCTGAAGTACCACGAACTGCAGGCTTTCGACCAGGCCATGATCCATCTGATCCGCCAGACAGGGCATTTCCTGCAACAGACACCCATACAGCGCTGCCTGAACGACGGCGACCAGATCCTGGCCTTCCAGCGCGGCGACCTGCTGTTGGTCTTCAACCTGCATCCCTTCCAGACTTATTCCGACTACGGCATACTGACTGAGCCGGGGTGCTACCGGACGGTGCTCGACTCGGACGATCCGGCCTTCGGCGGTTTCAACCTCATCGACGACAAAGTGCCTCATTTCACGCAGGAAGACCCGCTCTATCCCGGCCTGGGATGGATCAAGCTCTACCTGCCCCCGCGCACAGCGTTGGTATTACAAAGGGAAACAGACAGATAAATCATTTCAAACCATCTTTTAAAAGCATTATCCATGGGTAAAGTTCTTATGATCGGAGCCGGCGGTGTCGGCACTGTCGTAGCCTACAAACTGGCTCAGCATCCCGAAGTTTTCGAACAAATAGTCATTGCCAGCCGCACCAAGTCCAAATGTGATGCCCTGGCTGCCTCCATCGGCGCCAAGAACATCGTCACCGACCAGGTCGATGCCGACGATGTGGAGCAGCTGAAGGCATTGTTCAACAAGCACCGGCCCGAGTTGGTCGTCAACGTGGCGCTGCCCTACCAGGACCTGAGCATCATGGAAGCCTGCCTGGCCTGCGGTTGCCACTACCTGGACACCGCCAACTATGAGCCCAAGGAAGAGGCGCATTTCGAGTATTCATGGCAATGGGCCTACCGGCAACGCTTCCAGGACGCCGGCCTGACGGCCATCCTGGGTTGCGGTTTCGACCCGGGTGTCACCAGCGTCTGGACGGCCTATGCCGCCAAGCACCATTTCGACGAGATCCAGTATCTCGACATCGTCGATTGCAACGCCGGCGACCACGGCAAGGCCTTTGCCACCAACTTCAACCCCGAGATCAACATCCGCGAGGTCACCCAGAAGGGCAAGTACTACGAAAACGGCCAATGGATCATGACCGAACCCCACGCCATCCACAAGACCCTGCACTACCCGGAAGTCGGTCCCAAGGAGTCCTATCTGATCTGGCACGAAGAGCTGGAATCGCTGGTCAAGAACTTCCCGACCATCAAGCGCGCCCGCTTCTGGATGACCTTCGGACAGGAATACCTGACCCACCTGCGCGTCATCCAGAACATCGGCATGGCCCGCATCGACCCCGTCATGTACAATGGTGTGGAAATCATCCCCATACAGTTCCTGAAAGCCGTACTGCCCAATCCCGGCGACCTGGGAGCCAACTATACCGGCCAGACCTCCATCGGCTGCCGTATCCGCGGCCTGAAGGACGGCAAGGAGCGCACCTACTATGTCTATCAGAACTGCAGCCATCACGAGGCCTATCTCGAGACCGGCGCCCAAGGCGTCAGCTACACGACCGGTGTGCCGGCCATGTGCGGTGCCATGATGTTCATGAAGGGACTGTGGCGCAAGCCCGGTGTGTTCAATGTGGAAGAATTCGATCCGGATCCCTTCCTCAAGGCCATGGCCGAAAACGGCCTGCCCTGGCACGAAATCTTCGACCAGGATTTGGAAATGGATTGACCCTCCATCCCCTTTGCATCAAAAAGACCCATCCGGAAAGCACCGGACGGGTCTTTGTTTTATGACGGAAAAAAGGGGGCTCAGGCCATCAGCAGGCACAGGAGTTCGCGCAGCAGTTCCCCTTCGGCGACGGCGGCCTGGCCGAAGCCCTTGGAACGGGCGTCATACTCACGCACCAGCGACAAATTGCGCAGCACCTGGCGGGGCGGATAATAGCGCGATGCCTCCTGGTAGTCGGCCGCTGCCCGGTACGGCACCCCCAGCTGCGACATGACATTGTTGGGCGTCTTGTCGGCCAGGTAGTGATAGACCAGCAGTTTCGAGAAGAAATCGAACAAAACCACCGTGGTCAGCTGAATGGCATGGTCCTTGGGGTTGCGGGCATAATACCAGGCAATCTTCTGGGCCTTGGCCATGTCCTTGGTCTTCATGGCGTTCAGCAACTCGAAATTGTTGTAGTCCTTGCTGATGCCGATGTTTTTCTCCACCACTTCGGGCGTCACCGTGCCACCGGCAGGCACCACCACTTCCAACTTGCCCATTTCGCTGGCGATACGGCCCAGGTCGGTGCCCAGGAACTCGGAAAGCATCTGGCAGGCCTTGTCCTGGATATTCAGTCCGCGCTGGGCCGCCAAGGAGGCGATCCAGGCCGGGATCTGGTTCTCGTACAACTTCTTGGATTCAAAAACGATGCCCGTATGGGAAAGCATGCCGGCCAGTTTGCGGCGACCATCCAACTTCTTGTCTTTATAATTGATGATCAAGATGGTAGTCGGAGTCGGATTTTGCAGATAGACGGCCAGTTCCTCTTCCAAACTGCTGATGAGCTGGGCTTCCTTGACGGCGATGACCAGGTATTGGCCCAGCATGGGATAGCGACGGGCCAGCGTCAGGATGGGTGCGGCGCTTTTTTCAAAGTCCTTGCCGTAGAACACCTGCTGGTCGAATTCCCGCTCCGTCTCGTTGAGAATATGCGTGAGCAGGTAGTCGGTCAGCTGATCGATGAAATAGGGTTCCTCGCCCATCAGGAAATACAGCGGGCTGTACTGTCCCTGGCTGATCTGTTGCCAGACCTCCTGATAGCTCAATCCTTCTTTTTTTGCCATCCCGTGTTGTTTCTACGTTCAAGTTGTCGTATTTTTGTTACTCCTACGACGAAGACAAAGGTACAAAATGTTTGCATTAAATCTGCCGACTTTCGATGGTAAAATCAAACAAAGCAGCCAGGGACAGCAGATATTCGATCCCTACCGGCAGCGCTATGTGGCCCTCACCCCCGAAGAGTGGGTGCGGCAGCACTTTTGCCACTACCTTGTCACAGAGAAGCACTACCCTGCCTCCCGTCTGGCCAACGAGTACCGCATCCAGCTCAACGGCCGGCAGCGACGCTGCGACACGGTGGTCTTCGACGCCGACCTGCAGCCCTTGGTCATTTGCGAATACAAAGCCCCCACGGTCGAAATCACCGAAAAAGTCTTCCAGCAGATCATGCGCTACGACTGGGTGCTGAAAGCCCGCCTGCTCATTGTGAGCAACGGTCTCAGGCACTATTGTTGCCTGATGGACTACGAACATGGGCAAAGCCGTTTTTTGGAGGGTATTCCCGACTATGCGGAATTGATGTCTGCCGGACGCTGAAACAGCCATTCTTTTTCCCCTCTTGCCTGGCCCGCCGTTTTTTGAGTTTTTAAGACAGATTGTCAGCGTGATATAGGACTTAATGCTTACTTTTGCGCTGACATAAACCCTTTGAAGGGTTTATATTTCATGTCGAACTCCCGGGAAGCGGATGACAGAAGGAAGATGAAAAAGAGGACGCTTGTCATAGTTATCGCAGCGACAGTCTATACGGCTGTCCTGATCGGGTGGCATCTGTACAATCCCGCTTCGGGACTGACAGAGTTCCATCCCGGTGCCGACAACCGTCCGCCCGGCACCGAGCGCAAAGCCGACGATGTCGTGATAGGCGAGTTTTTCATGAAATACGAGGCTGCCCAGCCCGCCGGATTGCCCGGCCAGTGGCCCTCTTTCCGGGGCCCGCAGAAAAACAACATCTGCCCCACCGACAAGCCTCTCCGCCTGAGCGAAGGGCCCTTCCGGGAAATATGGAGCCAGCCGACGGGCGAAGGGCATGCCGCCCCCGTTGTCTGGAACGGACGTGTCTATGTCCTGGACTACGACGAATCGCTCTCTTCCGACGCCCTGCGCTGTTTCAACCTGCAGACGGGCGAAGAACTGTGGCGACGCTGGTACCGGGTCCCCATCAAGCGCAATCACGGTTTTTCCCGCACCATTCCCGCCGTCCACGACGGACGGGTGGTCACCATCGGCCCGGAGGGGCATGTCATGTGCTGTGACGCCCTCAGCGGGGCTCTCTGCTGGACCCTTGACATGAAAAAGCAATACGGCGCGGAAATTCCCTTCTGGTACACCGGCCAGTGTCCCTACATCACCTCCCTCGGTGAAGTGATCCTCGCCCCTGCCGGGACGGACGTCCTGCTCACCGCCATAGACCTCCAAACCGGTCAGCCGCGCTGGACCACTCCCAACACCCCCCATCTGAAAATGTCGCATTCATCGGTCATGCCCATGCAGATCCAGGGCAAGGCCACGCTGGTCTATGCCGGTGTGGGCGGTGTCTGCGGCGTCTCGGCCACAGGCGGCGATGCAGGCCGGCTGCTTTGGAGCTGCAACCAGTGGCAACCTTCCGTTTTGGCGCCTTCTCCCCTGCAAATCGCGACAGACCGCATCTTTCTGGTGGCCGGCTACGGCTCGGGAGGAGCGCTCATGCAAGTGGAGCGTCAGGGCGAGCGGTGGACAGCCGGCATATTGGAGCAATACAAAGCCGACCGCGGACTCAGCAGCGAGCAGCAGACGCCCGTTTTTTACCAAGGGATGATCATCACCATTCTGCCCAAGGACGGCGGCAGCATGCGCGAACGGCTTGCGATCTTCCATCCCAGCGACCTGCACCGTCCGCTGTGGAACTCAGCCGCCGACGAACGCTTTGGCCTGGGGCCCTACATGGTGATAGACGACAAACTGTTTGCTTTCAAAGAAAGCGGAGAACTTTTTGTCTATGAAATACTTAAAGACAACATGAAACTCTTGCGCAGACAACAGGTCATCGAGGACGGCGCAGATGCCTGGGGCCCCATGGCCTATGCCGACGGCCTGCTGTTGGTACGGGATGCCTCGTGTGTCAAGTGCATCAAGATAAACGACTGAACTATGGAAGAAAAAGACTCTCACCAGATAAACCGTCGGAAATTCCTGAAAGTCTGCGGTTCCGCCGCCTTGGGAGCCGGCATTGCCGGTATCGCCGGCAAGAAGGTGTGGGATATGGTGGCCCATCCGGACAAAGTGTTCTTCGATGCAAAATCCACCGGCTCGTCCGCCACGACGGGACAGAAAGCCATGGCTTCCCCCTTTAGGCGCGTCTTTGCCTTTGAAACGGCACAGAAGATCACCGCCTTGGAAATCACTCCCGAGGCCGGGATTGTCCTGGGCGGCGAAAAAGAGCTGTTTTTTTACGGCATGGACGGTGTGTTGCACCATCGACTGGCTGTTTCCGACATCATAAGGGACCTGGCTGTCCACCGTCAATCCCTCTATGTGCTTCACCCTGCCGGCATCGCCGTCTACAGCCTTGGCGGAGAGCGACTGACGCAATGGCAGGCCTGCAGCGAAGAGGCCGACTACTGTTCGCTTACCGTCATGGATCAGGGTGTCTTTGTCACCGATGCCGGTGCCAAGAACATCTGCCACTATCGCCTGGACGGCAGCCTGGTCCGCTTTATCGGCAGCCCGGTGGGCTTTGTCGTGCCCAGTTACAGTTTCGGAATCACCCACCTGGAAGACCATATATTCTGTTCCAACCCCGGCCGCCATCGCGTCGAAGAATACGACAGCGAGGGTAATTTTGTCGGCTCTTTCGGCAAACGGGGGCTTGAAGCCGGACATTTCTGCGGCTGCTGCAATCCGGTCCACTTGGTTGCCACACCCACGGGAGAGTTGCTGACCAGCGAAAAAGGTCTCCCGCGCATCAGTTGCTACCACCGTGACGGCACTTTCCGCAGCATCCTGCTCGACCAGCAGGCGCTCGGGGGTGGTCACGAGGCATACGACCTGCGTCGTCACAACGGCCGGCTGATTGTTGCAGGAGAACGGAAAGTATCTGTTTTCCAGTATGATTCCAATCAGGATCTGCTCTCCCTTTGCGGCAGTTGCACCCTGAATTGTCCCTTGAAAACCGTATAGAGCGATGAAAAAACAAGCCAAACAGCCGAAAGGCCCGACCAGTCGCCGGGATTTCTTCAAGACCTGCGGTACGATCATCGCCGGCAGCGGACTGCTGGCCGTCGGCGGCTATCTTGCACCCCGCAGCTCGGCCACAGAGGGAGACAGCATGTGGCAGATCGATCCGGAGCTGTGCCTGCAGTGCGGTCGCTGCCAGACGGAATGCGTCATGCCTGTCTCGGCCGTCAAGTGCTTTCACGCCAACCAGGTCTGCGGCTACTGCGACCTGTGCGGGGGCTACTACCGTGCCAATGTGAAGGAGCTGAACACCGCCGCCGAGAACATGCTCTGCCCCACAGGTGCCATCACCCGCAAATATGTCGAGGATCCCTATTTCGAATATACCATCGACGAGGACCTGTGCAACGGCTGCGGAAAGTGTGTCAAGGGCTGCTCGTCGTTCGGCAACGGTTCCCTCTTCCTGCAGATCCAGCAGGAGATATGTCTCAACTGCAACGAATGTCAAATAGCCAAGGTCTGCGTTTCAGGCGCCATACAGCGGGTGCCTGTGAGCAAAGCCTACCGGCTCAAGGATAAAGCATGAAACGACTGGCCTCCATATCCGTCCTCCTGATGCTGAAGGCACGCGCCTTTGCCGTGGCCCGCTTCCCCAAGCCGGATTTCCATTCCGGCTACCAGTATCCCGACATCGTCCATACCGTCCCCAACGAGACGTTTTGGTCGTGGATGGATCTGGGTATCCTGACGCTCATGCTGCTCGCGGCAGTCTGGGCCGTACACCGCGCAAAGAGCCGGCGCATCATCCTGGGCATCAGCCTGGTATCTGTGCTCTATTTCGGTTTCTACCGCAGCGGATGTGTCTGCAGCCTGGGCTCCATACAGAATGTCGCACTGGCCATAGCCGATCCCGGCTACCACCTGCCGCTGGTTGTCCTGCTGCTCTTCCTGCTGCCGCTGGCCTTCGCCCTGTTCGCCGGCCGGGTGTTCTGCGCCGGTGTCTGCCCCATCGGGGCTTTGCAAGAACTGGTCAATGTGCGCAATTTCCGCATCAGCCGTCCCGTCACGGTGGCCCTGGGCGTCATTCCCTGGATCTATCTGGCCTTTGCCATCCTTTACGCGGCCACTCGCAGCCAATTCATCATCTGCCGCTTCGATCCCTTCATCGGCATCTTCCGCATGGGCGGGGATATCGGCATGATCGTCTTTGGCGTGTTGCTCCTGTTGCTGGCCGTCTTTGTCGGACGTCCCTTCTGCCAGTTCCTCTGTCCCTACGGGGCTTTGTTGGGACTGTTCAGCCGCTTTTCGGCGCGCAAAGTGGAAATCACCTCACCCGAATGCATCAACTGCTCCCTGTGCCACCACGCCTGCCCGGTCGATGCCATCCGCCCGCCTTCCCGCAGTTCCCGCGAAGAAGCGGCCGGCAAAGGCATCAAAAGGGTGCTGCTCTACCTGTGCGTGCTCCCCTTGCTCACCGTGGGCGGCGCCCTGCTGCTCGACAGCCAGCATGACAGCCTGAGCCTGGCCAACAAGCAGGTGAGGCTCCTCCATCTGCTGCAAACCCAGGAGGAGACAGCCACCCTGCAAATGGCACCCGAAGTGGAAGCCTTCCACGAAATGGGAGGCGACGTGCAAGTCTTGGAAGAGCAAGTCGGGCACATCCGGCAACAGTTCCACCTGTGGTCGCTGCTGGCGGGCGGACTCATCGGCTTCAGCGTCGGATGCAGGCTGCTGCGGCTTTCGGTCAAACGCACACGTAAAACCTATGAAATCGACCCTGTCGCCTGCGTTGCCTGCGGCAAGTGTTGGAGTTATTGTCCCCAAAACAAAAGTAGATGAAAGACAGGAAGATATATAGAGATCTAGCCTTGGTGACGGCCGTTTTCGCCCTCGCTCTGGCCATCATGCTGGGCGTCAGTTGGCTGCAGTCCCGACGCAGCACGCCCCTGCAGTCGCAGGTGTTGGAAACGCTCAAAGAACTCCACGAAAGCCATCCCGAAAACGAGGAACTGGCCAGTCAGATACGGCAATTGGACCTGCTCTCGCGCAAGGCCTATTTCACTGAAAAAAGCCAGCTCAAATCCGGTGTGTGGATCCTGTGCGGCATGGCCGCCATCCTGGCGTTTTGCCTGAGGATGTACTACAAGGACAGCCGCACACTGCCCGGCAAGGAACTGCCCGCCGGCGACGAATGGCAAGACAAGACCCTTTCCAGGCGCTATCTCCAATGGGGCTTGGCCACAGGACTCGGCGTTTTGCTGCTGATCATCCTGTCCAATGCCCTCCAGCCCGCCCGCTTTTTCCGTCAACACGAGGCGGAGCCCCTGCCTGACGTGGACAACTACGCGGTCCTTGACGAGGAGACACAGGCAACGGAGCCAACTCAGACGATTACAGAAGAGCCTGAGCAACAAGCAGTTCGGCCCATGCAATCTGTAGAGGCCGAACCGCAGCAGCCGGTCCCTTCCGCACAAGCCGCCGAAACAACGCCGCAGCAGCCGGCTCAGAATGCACAAGCTTCCGAAGCCTCCCGGCCGCAGCAAGCGGTCCAGGGGCGCCCGGCCTCCGAAGAGGCCCGACCGTCCAAGGAGCTCCCTCAAGTGGCGACGGAGCCCTCCGTTCCCCTGCCCGTCGTCAAGTCCCGGGCATTTCGGGGCAATTATTCTTCGGGCCGTTCTTCTGCCAAAGGCATCCCCACTTCCTGGGACCTGTCAAGCAGCCGCAATGTCCTCTGGCAGACAGCCATACCCCGGCATGGCTATAATTCGCCCATCGTCAGCGGCCGCAAGGTCTTTGTCACCGGGGCCGACGAACGTGCCCGGGAACTCTATTGCTTCGACCTGTTCAGCGGAGAATTGCTGTGGACGGCTACGGCCGACAACATTCCCGGCTCACCGGGGCAAATGCCCGAAGTGAACGAGGACACCGGTCTGGCCGCCTCGACGGCGGTCACCAACGACAAGCAGGTCTGCGCCATTTTCGCCACCGGCGACCTGCTCTGCACCGACATGGAAGGCCGCCGGCTCTGGGCCAGGAACCTGGGCACCCCGGACAACCATTACGGTTTCGCCTCTTCCCTGCAGATGTACGGCAACCTGCTCATCATCCAATACGACAACAACGACAAGGCGGAACTGCTGGCGCTGAATGTCGAAAACGGTGCGGAAGTCTGGCGGCGGAACCGCAAGGACAAAATCGCCTGGAGCTCTCCCGTCATTGCCCAGGTGGGAGACAAGCCGCTCATCATCGTCATGGGCAATCCGGCCATCACCGCCTATCAGCCCCGGGACGGTCAGGAAGTATGGCGGGTGGACTGCATGAGCGGAGAAGTCGGAGCCAGTCCCTGCTACGCCAACGGCATTGTCTATGGGGCCAGCGAGTATGCCAAAGCCGTGGCCATCAACGCCGAAGACGGCTCTGTCCTGTGGGAGGCCGACGATTGTCTTCCGGAATGTTCCAGCCCGGTGGCCACCAAGGAATGCCTCTATGTGGCCACCAGCTATGGCGCCGTTTGCGCATACAGCGCGGAAAACGGCAAGGTGCTCCGGCAGCATGAACTGGAGACACCCTTCTACTCTTCCCCCGTCATAGCGGACGGCAAGGTCTATCTGTTCAGCAACAGCGGTAAATGCTATATCTTCTCGGCAGACATCCGTTTTGAACTGCTCAACAGCTTCGACACCGGGGAACAGACCTTCGCCACGCCGGCATTCACCGACAGCATGATGGTCGTACGCACCGACAAGAGTCTTTACGTTGTCAGAAAAAAAGAATAGCCATGGCCTGTGAACACTGTCAAGCAAGTTCCCCCGATCAGGCCCGGCAGGCGCTGATCCGGCGCACGGATGCCATCATAGACCGCATCGGCACCGGACGCGAAGTCGCCATACCGCTGCTTCAGGCCATACAGGAGGAATTCAGCTGGCTGCCCTCGGATGCTTTGGAGAGAGTCTATCAGCGCACTGAGATAGACCGTGCCCAAATGATCAGCGTGGCCACCTTCTACACCCAGTTCCGTATGATTCCCTACGGAGAGCACATCATACGGGTTTGCTGCGGGACAGCCTGCCATGTCAAGGGAGCCGACATTGTTTACGATGCCTTCCGCCGGGAGCTCGGCATCGCGCCCGACAGCATCACCACAGCCGATCAGCGCTATTCCATAGAAAAAATACCCTGTCTGGGCTGTTGTGCCCTGGCGCCGGCTGTCCAGATAGACAACCGCATATTCGGCCACGTACAGCCCGGCCGGGTGGATCAGGTGCTGGCCGAATTCGAACAACAGACCGCCCAACAGCAGGAAGCCTCCCAAACAGCCTTGCAACAGCCTCCCCAGGGAGAAGTGCGCCTGGGCATGGAGAACTGCTGTCAGGCCAGCGGGACGGCCCAGGTCCGGGAAGCCGTCGAACAGGCGTGCCGGGAGCTGGGCATCCGCGTTGACATCAAGCCGGTTTCCTGCGTGGGAGCTTGCCAACAGGTTCCCCTCATCGATGTGGCAATGCCCGACGGCAGCATCACCCGCTATCCGAAAATCCGTCCCGAAGAAGTCCGCGAAATCCTGCTGCACCACTTCAAGCCGGCCTCCAAGTTGCGGCAGTTGCGCAACAAAGTCTATCAGCAAGCCGGCTGGCTGCATACCGACCAGGGCTGGGACAACCAACTCTATATGGAGGAACAGCAGAGGACCCGCTCCATCAACAACTTCCTCGAGGGACAAATGCGTATCTCGACCGAAGGATACGGTCTGATGAATCCGCTCGACATAGACGAATACGTACACCGGGGAGGCTTCGAAGTCCTGCGCAAAGTCTTGGAGATGAAAAGCGAAGACATCATTGAAGAGATTGTTGGAAGCGGGCTTCGCGGTCGTGGCGGCGGTGGTTTCCCCACTGGGCGCAAATGGCAACTTGTTGCCGGACAGGCCGATACGCAGAGATATGTCATCTGCAACGGAGACGAAGGCGACCCCGGGGCGTTCATGGACCGCATCCTCTTGGAGTCCTATCCGCTACGCGTCATCGAGGGGCTCATCATAGCCGCTTGCGCCGTCGGAGCCGAAGAAGGGATCCTTTACATCCGTGCCGAATACCCCCAAGCCGTCATCCGGGTGAGACGGGCGTTGGAAATGTGCCGGGAAAAAGGCTATTGGGGCGAGCATATCCTGGGAAGCCGGCACTGTGTCCGGCTGCGTCTTTTCGAAGGGGCAGGAGCCTTTGTATGCGGCGAGGAAACCGCCCTGATCGCCTCTATCGAAGGACAACGCGGTTTTCCGCGCCTGAGGCCGCCCTATCCGGCCCAACAAGGGCTGTGGGGGCATCCCACCCTGATCAACAACGTGGAGACACTTAGCCAAGTGCCCTATATACTGCGCCATGGCGCCGAATCGTATGCCCGCACGGGAACCCCCGGAAGCAAAGGCACCAAGGTCTTCGCCCTGGCCGGAAAAGTCCGGCACGGCGGCCTGATAGAAGTGCCGATGGGGACCACCCTGCGACAGATTGTCGAGCAGATAGGCGGCGGGATCGAAAAAGGCGAAAAGCTCAAGGCGGTACAGACCGGAGGCCCTTCGGGCGGCTGCATTCCCGCCGAACTGTGCGATACGCCCGTGGATTTCGACGCACTCAACCAAATGGGGGCCATCATGGGCAGCGGCGGACTGGTCGTGCTGAGCCAAAGCGACTGCATGGTCGATGTGGCCCGCTACTTTTTGAATTTCATCTCCGGGGAGAGTTGCGGCAAATGCACCTTCTGCCGGGTAGGCGCCCGGCGGATGCTCGACATCTTGGAACGTCTCACCAGCGGACAGGGCACACTCGAAGACCTGGACCGCCTCGAAGAACTGGCCCTGGGCATCCGGCAGGCCGCCCTCTGCGGCCTGGGAAAGACGGCCCCCAACCCTGTGCTGTCCACCTTGCGCCATTTCCGTCACGAATACCTGGAGCATGTCCAGGGCATCTGCCAAACGGGATCCTGCAAACAGATGGTCCAACTCAGCGTGACGGACGACTGCATCGGCTGCACCAAATGCGCCCGCTGCTGCCCGGCCGACGCCATCCCGTTCGAACCCTATCGGAAACACCGCATCGACACCGACAAGTGTACCTTGTGCGGACTGTGTATAGAAGAATGCGACTTCAATGCCATCCATTATGAAAATAAGCGTCAATCACCAGATCATAGAAATTAGCGGCCAACGCACGCTTCTAGAAGAACTGCGGCAGGCGGGTCTGGAGATTCCCTCGCTGTGCAGTGACGGAGAGAACATGCACCATGCCTCCTGTATGGTCTGCATGGTCAAGGACTGCCAAAGCGGGCAGATGATTCCCTCCTGCGCCACCCGCCCCCGGGAAGGGATGGAAATAGAAACCGACAGCGAAGAAATACGCCGGCTGCGGCGAATCTCGCTCGAGCTCCTGCTCAGCGACCACCGGGCCGACTGTGAAGCCCCCTGCACGCTGGTATGTCCCCAGGGAATACCGGTCGACAGGGTCGTTTATTTGTATGACCTGGGCCTGAAAGCACAGGCCAAGGCCCTTGTGGGAGGGAAAGATTGCAGCCAGTGCACCAAAATGCCCTGCCAGAAAGCCTGCCGTCGGGGAAGCGTTGACAAGAGTGTCCGCATCCGCGATATCATTGGCGAACTCATCCATGACACTTCCCTGCCGCAGGGTGACCACCCGGCGGAGAGTTGCGACAAGACCTTGTTCAACAGTCGTATCGGCCGGTTTACCGAGCCGGAGAAGGAGCGTATGAAACAACAGTACAGCCAGCCCTCCCGTTGCCTGCACTGCGCATGCCAGGGACGTGACAAATGCCGGCTTCGCCAGCTGGCCTCCCAGGCCGGCATCAAAGCCTCCCGCTACGGCTTGTCGTCCCAGTTGCCCTTCAAGCAGGAAATCCATGTCAACGGCAGGCTGTGGTTCGAGCCGGCCAAGTGCATCCGCTGCGGACAATGCGTCCATCGCACGAACAACGGCTTCACTTTCCTGGGACGGGGCTTCGGCATGCAGGTCATCATCCCCGAGCAAAACAAAGCGAACATAGACGAGCAGATCGCCGCTTGCTGTCCCACCGGAGCGCTCTATCTGAAAACGGAAGAATCATGCTAATTTTGTGCCACCTATGGATATGTCGCTGAAAACCATGCATCTTGCCGAAGGGTTGTTGCTCCTGCTGCTGACAGCCTGCCGTCCGGCCGCTCCAGACCCGGGAAGGATGGAACAAGACTGGACGATGTACCGCGGCGATCCTGCGCTGAGCGGCTATACCGCACAACCTCTGCCACAGCATCCCGCCCTGCTGTGGGAATACCGCTCAGGCATACGTTGTGTTTCCTCGCCCGTCGTGTATGGGGGAACCACCTATTTCTGCCATCGGCGCGGTGGGCTGAAAGGCTTGGACGACCAAGGACGGCTCGTCTTCGAATACGACCTGGGGGCCGCCGTCGAAGCCCCGCTGCTCGTCGCAGACTCGGTGCTCTACCTGGGTCGGATGGACGGGACTGTCTGCGCCCTGTCGCTCAAGGAGAAAAAGCTGCTGTGGTCGGCCGAAACCGAAGGCCAGATATCGGCGGCTCCCGTCCTGGCGCAATCGGGAGACCGACGCAGATTGGTTGTCGGCAGCTACGACAACTGCATGTACACCTTCGATCTGGCGGACGGCGCCGTCGTGGGGAAGGTTCCCACCGGGTATTACCTCAACGGAGCGGCCGCCCTGCTGCAGGACTATGCCCTGTTCGGCGGCTGTGACGCCTGGCTCAGGATACTTCACCTGCCCAGCGGGCAAGTGACGGATTCGTTCAAACTGGAGGCCTATATCCCCGCCTCGCCTGCCCTGTGGGAAGACATGGTCCATGTGGCCGACTACCAGGGCAACCTCTATCAGTTCAAACTCTCCGGGGGCAAGATCACCGGGCTGCGCAAACTGCTGGCCGGATCGGACGACACGGAAGGCATGACCTCCATGCCGGCTGTCGGCCCGCGACAGACCATCGTACTGTACAGGGGACGCCACCTGTGCTGCCTCGGCCGCGACGGACAGTTGCGCTGGCAGACGCTGCTGAAAAGCGCGACGGGCGACTCCTCTCCCCTGATATGCGGCAAACAGGTGCTCAGCTGTACCGGCAACGGCATGGTGAGCATCCACGACCTGGCCGACGGCCGCCTGCTCTGGGAATACGAAACGGGCGAACAAGTTGTCGCCTCCCCCGTCGTCAGCGGCGGCAGATTCTTTATCCTGACCGCCAAAGGCAGCCTGCTGTGCTTTGGCGAATCTTCATCCTCCCAATCATGA
>JAGDCW010000171.1 GCA_017958305.1 Bacteroidales bacterium
ACAAGATGCTCACCTCCTCCGGGGCGGCATACAACCGTTGCCTGATGCTGGCCGGCATCTTCAACGCTGTCTATGTGGTTTTGGCTTGGTTCAGCCTGTAAGGAGGGCTAAGAACTAAGAACTAAGGGCTAAGGGCAGAGAGCCGATAGCTGGGAGCTGGGAGCTGGGAGTTGAGAGCTAAGGGCTGAGAGCCGATAGCTGAGAGCTAAGGGCTAAGGGATTAGGAGATGGGGGTGTCCTGCCAGGTGAGCTGGCGGCGACCGTCGGGCAGTTCCCGGAGAAACACCTGGCAGCAGTTGTCGGGCAGCAAGCCGGCAATGAATTCCGGCCATTCCACAAAGCAATAGCTACCACTGTAGAAATAATCCTCGCAACCGATATCGACGGCCTCGGAGGGCTTTTTCAGGCGATACAGGTCAAAATGATAGACCGCGCCCCGGGGGCTCTGGTATTCGTTGATGATGGCAAAGGTGGGGCTGTTCACCGGGGAGGTCACGCCCAATTGCTGGCACACGGCCTTGATGAAGGTGGTTTTGCCCACGCCCATTTCGGCATGGAAGGCAAACACCCGCCGCTCGCCCACCGCCTCCAGAAACTGCCGGGCGGCCTGCGCTATCTCGTCTAAGGAAAATACCAGTTTATCCATCATTGAAAATCATTTGCCCTCCAGGGTGATGAGGGGGATCATCATTTCTTCCAGGGAGATGCCGCCATGCTGGAAGGTGTCCTTGTAGTAGCCGACATAGTAGTTGTAGTTGTTCGGATACGCGAAGAAATCGTTGTTCATGGCAAACACATAGGAAGTGCTCAGGTTGGGCGACGGCAGATAATACTGTGAGGGTTGCTTCACCTCGAACACCTGCTTGGGATTGTAATTGAGGCTCTTGCCCAGCTTGTAGCGCAGATTGGTGTTGGTGTTCTTGTCGCCCACCACCTTCACGGGATTGTCCACCCGGATGGTGCCGTGGTCGGTCGTGAGGACCACCTTCACCTTCTGGTCGGCCAGATAGCGCAGCAGCGACGACAGGGAGGAATGCCGGTACCAGGATTCCGTGAGGGAACGGTAGGCTGCCTCGCTCGATGCCAGCTCGCGGATCATCTTCGATTCGGTACGGGCATGCGAGAGCATGTCGATAAAGTTGAACACCACCACGTTGAGCGGATTGTCCATCAACTGGCGCATCTCGTCCAGGAGGCGCTCTCCGGCCGCCACATCGTTGATTTTGTGGTAGCTGAAGGGGCAAGTCTTGCGATAGCGCTCCAGCTGTGTGCTGATGAGCGGCTCTTCGTTCAGGTTCTTGCCCTGCTCCTCGTCCTCATCGACCCAGAGATCGGGAAACATCTGTTGGATCTGCAAGGGCATCAGCCCCGAGAAGATGGCGTTGCGGGCATACTGGGTGGCCGTGGGCAACAGGCTCAGGTAGAGCTGTTCGTCGATCTGGAACTGCTCCGACAGGTAGGGCTTGATGCAGCGCCACTGGTCGAAACGGAAATTGTCGATGAGGATGAACCAGACATGCTCTCCTGCGTCGAGCAGGGGGAACAGCTTGGTCTTGAACAGGTCGGGGCTCATCAGCGGCCGCGACTCGGGACGGGTCATCCACTCGAGGTAGTGTCCCCGGACGAACTTGGCGAAGAGGCTGTCGGCCTCCTTCTTCTGCATCTGCAGGAACTCGTCCATGCCCGTCTGGGCCTGTTCCAGCTCCAATTCCCAATAGACCAGCTTGCGCCAGACTTCCTGCCAGTCCTCGACCGTGGCGGCCTGGCCGATCATCACCCCGATCTCCTGGAAGCGCTGGCGGTAGTCCTGCGTGAGGGCGTCGTTGACGATGGCCGTCTTGTGCAGGTTCTTCTTGAGCGTCAGCAGTATCTGGTTGGGATTGACCGGTTTGATCAGGTAGTCGGCGATCTTGTTGCCGATGGCCTGGTCCATGATGTTCTCCTCCTCGCTCTTGGTGATCATCACGATGGGCAGCGAAGGCAGGGTCTCCTTGATGGCGTTGAGGGTCTCCAGACCGCTCAGGCCGGGCATGTTCTCGTCGAGAAAGACCAGGTCGAAGGGCTGCTGACGGCACAAGTCCAGGGCGTCACGGCCGTTGGTGGCCGTGACTACCTCGTAGCCTTTTTCTTCGAGGAAAAGGACATAGGGCTTGAGCAGGTCGATCTCGTCGTCGGCCCAAAGCAGGCGGTCTTTCTTCATGCCGGCAGGCTTAGAGCAGGTTCTTGATCTTCTCCTCCAACTGGTTCTTGGGGGCGGCGCCCACTTGTTTGTCTACCAGCTGGCCACCCTTGAAGAACAGGATGGTCGGGATGTTGCGGATACCGAACTCGGCGCAGACTTCGTCGTTCTCGTCGACGTTCAGTTTGCCGATGTTCACCTGGGAGGCATAGGCTGCGGCCAGTTCTTCCACCCAGGGACCGATCATGCGGCAGGGACCGCACCATTCGGCCCAGAAATCAACCACCAGGGGTTTGTCGGCGTTCAAGTACTCCTTGAAGTTAGCATCAGTAATTGCAAGTGCCATAGTTTCAAATGTTTATATGTTAATAATCAAATTATTCCGTCAATTGACCATCAGCGTCATGCCGTTCATTTCACTGAGATCCTCCATCAGTTCCTTGGACAGGCGCACCTTGCGCTTGACCGAGTGCAGGCGGGTGTTGAGCTGCGGCGAGACCGTGTCGTCAAAGACCGTGAGATAGAGCAAGGTCTTGCCCTGGTTGTCGTCGATGCGGGCCACAAAGTCGTTGACAAAGGCTTCGTCGATGGAGCTGAGCGGCAGGATCACGACCAGCTTCTCGACGGCGCTGTCCATCACCTCCGACAAGAGGGATATCTGTGTGATCTCCAGGTCCACTTTATCGGGGGCATACTGCCGCGTGGCAAAATGGGCGCGAAGCGACAGGAAGGCCCCCTTGTAGAGGAAGTTCCGGAACTTCACGTAGGCCCTGGGGAAGAAGGTGTGCGTGTAGGAGCCTTCGTAGTCCTCGATGGTGACCTCGGCCATTTCGTCGCCCTTCTTGGTCATGCGGGTGCGCACATCGGTCACCATGCCGGCGAAAATGTATTCCCGGCCGGCCTGGAAGGAGCGCTCGTCGAGCATGGGGCGTATCTTGTCGGTGGTCAGCGTGCAGACATATTTCAGATAGACATAGTACTGGTCGAGCGGATGCGCCGAGAGGAACATGCCGATGCAGTCCTTTTCCAGATTGAGGCGCTCTATGATGGAGTAATCCAGCGGCGTGGGCGGCGGTGTGGGCCGGGTGATGGTCACCGACATGTCGTCGCCGAAGATGCTGCCGAACATGTTCTGCTTGTCCTCCTGGTATTTCTGGCCATAGCGCACCAGCACATCGAGGAAAGGTTCGCCCCGGTCGGTGAACATGCGGTACTGCTCGCGGGTCATGCCCTCGAAGCTGTCGAAAGCGCCGGCAGAAGCCAGGATTTCGAGGTTCTTGCGGCCGCACAGCGTCGGGCTGACCCTTTCGACCAGGTCGAACACCGAATCGTAGGGACCGTTCTTCTCACGCTCCTCGATGATGGCCTTGGCAGCCGATTCGCCCATGCCCTTGATGGCGCCCAGGCCGAAACGGATGTTGCCCTGCTTGTTGACCGTGAAGTGATGGCCCGATTCGTTCACATCGGGACCGAGCACCTTGATGCCCATCGACTTGCACTCGGCCATGAAGCGGGACACTTCCGAGATGTTGTTGATGTTGCGCGTCATGACGGCGGCCATGTACTCCGAAGGATAATGGGCCTTGAGGTAGGCCGTCTGGAAGGCCACCACCGAATAGCAGGTGGCATGCGACTTGTTGAAGGCGTATTCGGCAAACTTCTTCCAGTCGTTCCAGATCTTCTGCAGGATCTCGCGGGAATGCCCGTTGGCCTCGCCGCCCTCGTAAAAGAGCCCTTCCAACTCCTTCATCTTCTCGATCTGCTTCTTGCCCATCGCCTTGCGCAACGTGTCGCTCTGGCCGCGGGTAAAGCCGGCCAGCTGGCGGGAGAGCAGCATCACCTGCTCCTGATAGACCGTGATGCCGTAGGTCTCCTTGAGGTATTTCTCCATGCAGGGTATATCGTACTCGATGGGCTTGCGGCCGTGTTTGCGATCGACAAAGTCGGGGATGTAGTCCATCGGGCCGGGCCGGTAGAGGGCGTTCATCGCGATGAGGTCGCCAAACTGAGAAGGCTGCAGCTCGCGCAGGTACTTCTGCATGCCGGGCGATTCAAACTGGAAGGTGCCGATGGTCTTGCCGGCGCAATAGAGCTCGTAGGTCTTGGGGTCGTCCAGGGGAATGTTGTCCAGGTCGATCTCCTTGCCGTGCCTCATCATGATGTTGCGCTGGGCCTCCTTGAGGATGGACAGGGTCTTCAGGCCCAGGAAGTCCATCTTGATCATGCCCGTGTCTTCGATGACGGAGCCTTCGTACTGGGTCACCAGCAGTTTCTCGCCTGTCTCCTTGTCGTCGGCCGTGCAGACGGGCACCCAGTCGGAGATGTCGTCGCGACCGATGATCACGCCGCAGGCATGCACGCCGATGTTGCGCACGTTGCCTTCCAGCTGGATGGCGTACTTCAGGGTCTCCTGCACCAAAGGCGCCCCCGATTCGAGCTCGGCCTTGAGCTCGGGGATATGCTCCAGACAGGTCTTGAAATTGATCTTCTCGGATTTGTCCTTGCCGTCCTTGTCCTTGACGATGAGCCTGTCGGGGATCAGCTTGGCCAGGCGGTCGGCCTCGGAGAGCGGCAGTTTCTCGACCCGGGCCACGTCCTTGATGGCCGACTTGGTGGCCATGGTGCCGTAGGTGATGATGTGGGACACCTTCTCCTTGCCGTATTTGTTCTCGACCCAGCGCAAGACCTCGCCGCGTCCGTCGTCGTCGAAGTCGGTGTCGATATCGGGCAGGGAGATGCGGTCGGGGTTGAGGAAACGTTCGAACAGGAGGTCGTATTTGAGGGGGTCAACGTCGGTGATGCGCAGGCAGTAGGCGACCACGGAACCGGCGGCGCTG
>JAGDCW010000172.1 GCA_017958305.1 Bacteroidales bacterium
ATAGAACTGGAAGAAAGCATGGCAGGGCGGCAGGTTCATGTTTTTCAGATCGGCCACGTTCCACGAGCTGACGATGATGCGGCGCGAATCGGGATTGTGCTTGATCTGGTCGACCGCCTCGGAAATCTGGTCGATGAAACCACCCTCGTAGTCGGGCCAGGAGCGCCACTGGTAACCGTAGATATGGCCCAGGTTGCCGTCTGGGTCGGCCCATTCGTTCCAGATGCGCACGCCCCGCTCCTGCAGCCATTTAGCATTGGTGTTGCCCTGCAGGAACCACAGCAGCTCGTAGATGATGGATTTTAGGTGGAGCTTCTTGGTGGTGAGCAGCGGGAAACCGTCGTCGAGACGGAAACGCATCTGATGGCCGAACACGCTGATGGTGCCCGTGCCGGTGCGGTCGTGCTTGATCTGGCCCTCGTCCAGCACCCGTTGCAGCAGGTCGAGATATTGTCGCATTGCCTTAGAATAGTTTGTAGGTGGTCTTCAATACTTTGAATTCGCATCGACGGTTGATCTGATCGCAAATCTCCTGTCTTTGCAAAGGTAATGATTCTATATATTTTTCGTCCAAAATATCGCCTTCTTTTAAGAAAGGATAGTGTTCGACCATTTCCTGAGTGACTTTGGTCGGGCGCGACTTGCCATAGCCCTGGGCCTTGAGCCGGTCTTTTTCGATGCCCATGCCGATGAGGTAGTCCACCACCGACTGGGCCCGGCGGCCCGACAAGGTCTCGTTGTATTCGTCGCTGCCCTTGCGGTCGGTATGGGCGCCGATTTCGATGGTCACATGGGGATTGTCGTTGAGCAGTTTGACCAGTTCCTCCAGGGCCGGCGCCGACTCGGGCATCAGCCGCCAGCGGTCGAACTCGAAAAAGATGTTCTCGATACGCACCGGCAGGTGCAGCGAAGTGAGGATGAAATCCATCACATAGGAAGTGTCCTTGTCCTTGGAATAGAACTGGTTGGAATAGTTCAGATAGCCCCGGCAGGTGCCCAGCATCACATATTGGGCCCCTTTTTCCACCTCGTGGCTGTAGCTGCCGTCCTTGTGGGCCTTGACCTTGGTATTGACCCCGTTGTCGTTGACGATACGGATCACGGCATCGGGCACGGGGTTGCCCTGGCGATCGACCACATAGCCGCTCACCTCGACCGTGCGGCCCACCTGGCCGAATTCATAGATCTTGTCGATGCCCTTGGCCTCCTTGCGGTTGGACGAGAACAGGCCGCGCTCCTCCTTGCCGAAGAAGGCGATGCCGAAATCGTCGGCGTTGGAGTTCAGGCCCAGCATGTTGACCACGTTCCAGGTGGAATCCTCCGCCGACCAGACCGCCTTGAAGATATCCAGGCCGCCCAGCCCGGGCAGGCCCGTCGAGGAAAAATACAGTTCGTCGTTGGGACGGAAATAGGGAAACATCTCGTCGCCGGGGGTGTTGACCTCGGGGCCCAGGTTTTCGGGCGCCCCGAAGGTCTTGCCCGACATTTCCGAACGCCAGATGTCCTTGCCGCCGTAGCCGCCCTCCATGTCGGAGACATAATAGAGGTAGCGTCCGTCGGGCGATACGGCCGGATGGGCAAACAGGATGGTCGTGTCCAGGCTCAGGCGCAGCAGTTCGGGCTCGCTCCACTGCTCGCCCGAACGCACCGAACGGAAAATGTTGGCCTGCGAAGAAGAGCCCTCCTCGCCCGTCTTGGTGACACAACGCGTAAAATACAGCACCTTGCCTTCGGCATCAAAGCAGCCGGTGCCCTCGTCAAACTCCGTATTGATCGGCCCTTCGACTGCCAGCGGCTTTTCCCAGACACCGAACTGGTCCAGCTTGGACACATAGAAGTCGTTGTCGGGCAAGCCGGTGATCTTGCTTATCTTGGTACCCTCCTTCAGCGTGGCCGAGGAGGAGAAAAATACCGTCTGGTATTCCTGGGGCAGCAGGATGGGACAGAAATTGCCCCGCTTGAGGTTGAGCCGGTCCGACTTGCGCACCTGGTAGGGCGGCAGGCTGGCCTTCCACTCCTCTATCTTGAGGCAGGCAAACAGGCCGTTCAAGGCCTGGACATCGTCGGGATGGGCATCCAGGTAGAGGCCGTAGTTGGTGATGGCCGGCTTGTACTTGCCGTTCTTGTGCAAGGTCTCGGCATAGCGCAGATAGACCGTGTCGCCCGGATACTTGTAGCGGATGGCCTTGATGTAGGCGTTCTCGGCCTTGACGGGCTGGTTGCAGCGACGGTAGCATTCGGCCTGCCGGTAGGCCACCTGGGCACGCAGGTCCTTGTCGGACGACTGGATGCGGCGGTAGGCCTTGGCATAGATGCCTGCAGCTTCGGTGTATTCACCGTAGCCGTAGTGCTTGTCGGCCTTGCGGATGTCCTTCGTCACCGAACACGACATGAGCAGGGCCAGGCACAGAAAAGCCGGATAGCTGAGCAATCGTTTCATCAGTACAATAACGGCCGGAGGGCGTTTTTATTGTCAATGGCCGGCTTCATGGCTGCAGCAGCGAGCTGTCGCCGTAGCTCAGGAAGCGGAAACCATGGTCCAGGGCATAGCGGTAGATGCGCCGCCAATCCTCGCCCACAAAAGCCGACACCAGCAGCAGGAGCGTGCTGTTGGGCTGATGGAAGTTGGTGAGCATGGCCCCGACGATATGGAAGACATAGCCTGGGGCAATCAACAGGCGGGTGGAGGCATGGAAGGTGTCCAGCCCCTCGGCCAGCATCCAGTCGAGCAGCGCCTGCAAGGCCTCATGGGCCGGATAGTCCTTGTGGGCCTCGTAGGGGTACCACTGGTCGAGCACCCAGTCGTCGTGCCCGCCCGTCTCGAGCAGATGCACCCCGAACCAGTAGAGGCTCTCCAGCGTACGCACCGACGTGGTGCCAACGGCCGTCACCGTGCGGCCGCTGCGGAGCAAGGACTCGATCAGCGAACGCTCCACCGAGATGAACTCGACATGCATGGGATGGCCTTCCATCCGGGCCGATTTGACCGGTTGGAAGGTGGAAGCGCTCACGTGCAGGGTCACTTCCAGGCGGGGAATGCCCTTTCCATCGACCGAGGAGAGCACCGCAGGGGTGAAATGCAAACCGGCGGTCGGCGCGGCCACCGAACCCTCGATCCGGGAATAGACCGTCTGGTAGGTGGTCTCGTCGCTCTTTTCCGACTCACGGTTCAGGTAGGGCGGGATGGGAATCTGTCCGGCAGCCTCCAGCAGGTCGCCGAAAGCCAGGTGGGCCGGCTCCCAGCTGAAGCGGATCCTTTGGGCTTTGTCGTGGGTGCCCAGGTGTTCGGCCCGCAGGGTGCACAGCTGCCCGGCGATCTCTATCTGAAACGAAAGGGGGCCTCCCTTCCACTTTTTGAGATTGCCCACCAGACACTGCCACTCGCAGCAGCCACAGGCCTGGAAATTGCCGGCATAGTCGGCCGGCGACAGGGGTTCGAGACAGAAAATCTCGATGCGGGCCCCGCTCTCCTTGTGGAAGAACAGCCGGGCATGGATCACCCGGGTGTTGTTGTAAACGAGCATGGTATCGTCGGCCAGGCAGTCGGCCAGGCGATAGAAGCGCGTCGCGGAGATTTCACCGCCGCGATAGAGCAGCAACCGGGAACTGTCCCTGGGATCTGCCGGATATTTCGCAATGCGATCGTCCGGCAGATCGTAGGAATAGTCGTCGATGGAGATTTCCTTGACTTGGGAAAGCAGGCTCATCTTCCGGGATTACCAAATGGATACACGCTCTTCGACCGGCAGGTACATGGCATCGCCCGGCTGCAGGTTGAAGGCTTCGGCAAAAGCGTTGATATGAGGCAGCGTGCCGTTGACACGGTACTCGCCCAGGGCGTGGGGATCCTCGTTGGTGCGGCGCATGATCTCCTGCTCGCGGATATTGCCGGCCCAGACATGGGCATAGGCAATGAAGAAGCGCTGGGCCGGGGTAAAGCCGTCGATAGAGACCTGACGCTTGGCCTGCGGCGTCTTTTGCAGGGCGTTGAAGGCCACCTGCAGACCGCCGTGGTCGGCAATGTTCTCACCCAGGGTGAGCGAGCCGTTGGCATGCACGCCGGGCAGCACTTCGATGTTGTCGAAATACTTGCGCAGCACATCGGTACGCTCGGCAAACTGACTGGCATCCTGCTCGGTCCACCAGTTGGACAAATTGCCCCGGCTGTCGTACTGGCAGCCCTGGTCGTCGAAGCCGTGGGTCATCTCGTGGCCGATCACCACGCCGATGGCACCGTAGTTGACGGCATCGTCACCTCCCTTGAAGAAGAAAGGCGGCTGCAGGATACCGGCCGGGAAGCAGATTTCGTTGGTGGTGGGATTGTAGTAGGCGTTGACCGTCTGCGGACGCATCAGCCATTCGTCGCGATCGACAGGCTGGCCGATCTTGGCGATATTGTCGCGGAAGTAGAAGGCACCCACCTGCTTCATGTTCTCATAGAGCGGCAGCGAAGGATCGACCTCGAGCGAGGTGTAGTCTTTCCACTTGTCGGGATAGCCGATCTTGACGCGGAAGGCGGCCAGTTTCTCGTGGGCGCGGGCCTTGGTCTCGTCGCTCATCCATGTAAGCTGGTCGATGCGTTCGCCCAGGCTCAGCTGCAGGTTGCCCACCAGCTCGAGCATGCGCTCCTTGGCCTCCGGGGGGAAGTACTTGTTGACATAGGCGATGCCCAGGGCCTCGCCCAGCGAACCGTTCAGGGTGTTGACGGCACGTTTCCAGCGGGGCTGCATCTGCTCGCGGCCCGACATAGTACGGCCGTAGAAATCGAAGTTCTGCTCGGCCATCTCATCGCCTAGGCAATCGGCACTGCCGTTGATCAGGTTCCAGGCCAGGTAGTTGCGCATGGCAGGCATCGGCGTCTCGGCAAAAGCCTTGGCAGCCTCGCGGATAAAGCCGTCCTGAGAGACATTGATCGAGTCGGTCTTCACACCCAGGGCCTCGAAATAGCCCGCCCAGTCAAATTCGGGAGCCATTTGGGCCAGGTCCTGCATACTCATCTTGTGATAGTTCTTGTAGGGGTCCCTGAGCTCGACACGCGAGAAGGAAGCCTTGGCCAGCCGGGTCTCCAGGGCCATGACATCGGCCGAGGCCTTCTGGGCGGCAGCCTTCGGATAACCAGCCAGGCAGAACATCTTGACAATGTGTTCGGCATACCGGGCGCGGATTTCCTTGTTGCGGGCATCCTCCTTGAGGTAGTAGTCGCGGTCGCCCATGCCCAGACCACCCTGATAGGTCTGCAGGATGTTCATTTCGGAATTCATGTCATCGGCGCCGACATAGAGCGAGAACAAGGGATCGTTGGCCCGCTTGTTCATCTCGACCATGCACATCATGGCCTCCTTTTTGTCGCGCAGGGCGTTGATGGCCGCCAGGTCCTTGGCCATCGGAGCCACGCCTTCGGCATTGAGGCGGACGCTGTCCATCACCTGTTTGTAGAGGTCGGAAATCTTCTGTTCGACACTGCCGGCCTCGTAAGTGGCCACGGCCAGGGTATCGACCAGTTCCTTGAGTTGTTTCTGCACCGATTCGCCCAGCTGGTCGAAAGCAGCGTAGCGGCCGTATTCGGCAGGCAGCGGGAAGAGCTTCTGCCATCCGCCGGTGGCATACTGATAGAAGTCCTGACGGGGATCGGCCGTTTCGTCCATCCAGGCCTGATTCAGACCATCCTCCGTGACGGGGGCCATTTTCTTGTTGTTACATGCACTCATTGTGATGAGAAGAACTAAACTAAGCAATAAATACTTTTTCATTTTACTGATTTTATGATAGTTACTGATAATAATCTAAGTCAGCCGATGCGTCCGGGAAAACTCCTCCAACTCGCAGGCCGCCTGTTCCCAATAGCTCATGGCCGTGTCCAGAGCCTTGCGCCGGGCGGCGTACTGCTCGTGCATCGAGGGGTCGGCCGCGCCCTCGGGCGTGCCCAAAAGCGTCTCTGTCTCGGCCAGGGCAGCCTCATGGGCCGCCACCTCCTCCTCGCACTTGGCCACTTGCTGCTGGAGCTTGCGGAGTTGCTTTTGGATTTCCTTCCGCTCCTGGTAGCCAAGGGGGGTGGCCCGTGGCGCCTCCTTCTCCTTGGAGGCCGCAGCCGGGGTTTTCCCGCCACCGGCAGCAACCTTCTCCGCGGTCGGTTGGGCTTTCCCGCCACCGGCAGCCTTGTCCGCAGCCGGCTTCGCATTGGCGGCCGGTTGGCTGCGCTCTATCTCGCGCAAACTGTCGAGCTTCTTCTTCTCCAAAAACTCCTTGATGCCGCCCAAATGCTCGCGCACATGCTGGTGGGCGAATTCATAGACCTTTTCGACCAGGCCGTCGAGAAAATCACGGTCGTGCGACACGACGATGACCGTCCCGTCGAACTCCTGGATGGCCTGCTTGAGCACATCCTTCGAGCGGATGTCCAGGTGGTTGGTCGGCTCGTCGAGGATGAGCAGGTTGGCCGGCTCCAACAGCAGGCGGATCATGGCCAGGCGGCTGCGTTCACCGCCCGAGAGCACCTTCACCTTCTTGTCCGAGGCCTCGCCTCCGAACATGAAAGCCCCCAGGATGTCGCGGATCTTGGTGCGGATGTCGCCCACCGCCACACGGTCGATGGTCTCGAACACCGTCAGGTTCTCGTCGAGCAGCAGGGGCTGGTTCTGGGCATAATAGGCAATCTTGACCTGATGGCCCAGCTGCAGCTTGCCACAGAAGGGGATCTCTCCCAAGATGCACTTGACCAAGGTGGACTTGCCTTCGCCGTTGCGGCCCACGAAGGCCACCTTTTCGCCCCGGCGGATGGTCAGATTCACCCCGCGAAGCACTGTATGCTCACCATAAGCCTTCTCCAGGTCCTCGATGATGACCGGATAGGAGCCCGAATGCGGCGCCTTGGGAAAACGCAGGTTCATCACGGCGGTATCCTCCTCGTCCACCTCGACGCGCTCGAGCTTCTCGAGCTGCTTGATGCGCGACTGCACCTGCACGGCCTTGGTGGCCTTGTAGCGGAAACGCTCGATGAAAGCCTCCGTGTCCTGGATCATCTTCTGCTGGTTCTCGTAGGTGCGCAGCTGCTGCTCGCGGCGCTCGCGGCGCAGGGCGACAAACTGCGAATAGGGCACCTTGTAGTCGTAGAGCTTACCCAGCGACAACTCGACCGTGCGCGGACAGACATTGTCCAGGAAAGCCTTGTCGTGCGAGACCAGCAACACGGCCCTCGCGTTCTGGACGAGGAAGTTCTCGAACCACTGGATCGATTCGATGTCGAGGTGGTTGGTCGGCTCGTCGAGCAGCAGGATGTCGGGCCGGCGCAACAAGACCTTGGCCAGTTCGATACGCATGCGCCAACCTCCGCTGAACTCCGAGGTGGGCCGGCCAAAATCGCTGCGCTCGAAGCCCAGGCCCAGCAGCGTCTTCTCGATCTCGGCCTGGTAGTCGTTGATGCCCGACATGAGCAGCAGGTCGTTCATGTGGTTGAGCCGCTCGATCAGGTCCTGATAGGCCGGGGAGTCGTAGTCGCTGCGCGAAGCCAAGGCCTCGCCCGTCTGCTTAATCTGCGCCTGCAGCTCGAAGAGGTGGGCAAAAGCCTGCCCGGCCTCCTCATAGACCGTGTAGCGGTCGGTGGTCTCCAAAATCTGGGGCAGATAGCCGATGGTGAAGCCCCGGGGCGTGCCCACGGTGCCGGAGGTGGGTTTCTGCCGCCCGGCGATGATCTTGAGCAGCGTGGATTTGCCGGCGCCGTTGCGGCCGGTCAGGGCAATGCGGTCACGAGGATTGATCACAAAGGACACCCCGTCCAACAGACGGAATCCCCCGAATTCGACCGTGATGTTTTCGACTGAGACCATAGAAAAAACCCTGTCGCCGGACTGCCGGCTAACGACCGCGAATTTACGATTTTTCAAGCATCCGGCCAAGACAAAATAAAGCGGCGGCAGTTGCTTCCAACTACCGCCGCCTCTATCGGATCAAGCGACATCTAGCGGGTCAGTTCCGAATTGTCGCGTCGTTTCGAAGAATAGTTGATCTTCAAGGCGTAGGCCTTGCGCAGGGCCTGCTTCACGTCGTTGACGATACCCATCTGGGTTTCCTTGTCGATCTTCAGCGACACAGTCATAAAGGGCTGGTCCTCTTCCTTCATGCTACCCTTTTCCTGGGCGATGTAGTCCTGGATCTCGTCCACTTCGGCGAAGCGGTCGTTGAGCTGGATACGGGTCTCCGAACCCATTCTGGCACGGTTGTGCTGGTTGGGCTGGCCAATGTAGATGTAGGTGACCAGAGACTTCTTCTCCAACTTGGTGAGCTCCGTGGCGTGAGGCACGTCCACGACCACCTTCAGATCCACTTCCTTCATGGTCGTGACCGACATGAAGAAGAACAGGAACATGAAGACAATATCAGACAGGGAAGACATGTTCAACTCAGGAACACCGTCATTCTTGGATTTCTTGAATTTAGACATAGCTTTCCAGTTTAATAAGTCTTGGGTTCTGCTTCGGAGATCTTCTGGGGATAATAGGCGGCAACCGCTTTCTGATGCGGCTCGTCCAACTCGGCATAGGTCTTGCCGAAAGTGCGCAGCGAAAGTTCGTCACGCAGCTCGTTGTAGGCGGCAATCAGTTCGTTCTGCACATCCATGTATCGCCAGTACTTGGTCGCACGGTCGTTCTGCAGGGATATCACATGGGGCTTGGTAACCTCCACTTCACCGAAAAAGTCGATGGTCACGGGCACCTTCTTGGGCAGCTTGGCACTGTTGTTGGGATTCTCGATGAATTCCTTGGCAATGTCCTTCAGCTCCCAGAGCTCGATCTCGCGGCCTTCGCACATGATACGGTTATCGTAGCTTACCAAAACAACCAAAGTGTTGCGTTCCTCGACCTTCTGTTCCACATCCTCATCCACAGGCGGCGGCAGACGACGGGTGATACCCGTGTCGGTGTCCATCGTGGTGGTCAGCAGGAAGAAAATCAACAACAGAAACGCAATGTCCGCTGTAGAACTGGTATTCGGTTGTGGTAATTTTTTCTTTCCCATAGTTCAGATGATTGATTAAGCGTCTTTTACTTTGGCTTTGAACAAACCGGAGAAAATGATGAGCAGGATGGCGACCACGGCCAGCGTGCCGATGCCAAGCATGCACATGTTGGACAGCTGGTTGATGCCCTGCGAAATGACACCGTCGAAAGCAGGGATATCATCGTTGGTAAGGAAATTGAAGTTGGTCAGGCCGAAATAGCCGAACAGCAACAGGCCGACCAGCAACAGCGGACCCACGAGCGATTCGAGGGTGGCCAGGGGGCTCTTGACAAAATTCTTTACCAGCTGAACCAAGGCAAACCCCAGCGTGATAATCAAAGCAATGGCAACGATGGCGGCAATCCAATACAACAGGACATCGGTATAGACCGGTTCGAGGTATTCGGCTGTCGGATCCACGCTACCTCCGGCAAAGACCATCGCGAAAGCGGCCACGGAGACTACCATGAGAATCCACAGCACGACCTTGGGAAGGAGGCTTGTAAATTTAGACATAGTTTTGATATTTCAAGTTGGTAAAAAATGATGTTTACTTGGAGACTTCCATCTTGGCGAAGATGTCGAGCAGGGAGATCGAAGAATCTTCCATGTCGCCGACGATGGCGTCGACCTTCGACATGATGTAGTTGAAGAAGATCTGCAGGATCATGGCGGAGATCAAACCGAACACGGTCGTGATCAGGGCCACCTTCATACCGCCGGCAACAACCGTCGGGCTGATATCACCCACCTGCTGGATCTTATCGAAGGCCTGGATCATACCGATAACCGTTCCCAAGAAACCCAAAGACGGGGAAATGGCGATGAACAGGGAGATCCACGGGAAGTTGCGTTCCATCAGGCCGGTCTGTACGCCACCGTAGGAGATGATCGACTTTTCGGCCACTTCGACACCCTGGTCCAGACGGCTGATACCCTGATAGAAGATCGAGGCCACCGGGCCGCGGGTATTCTTGCAGATGTTCATTGCCTTCTCCACATCCTTTTCTTCCAGGAGGGCTTTCTCAACCTTGGCAAGCAGCGCCTTGACATCGACGGAAGACATATTCAGGTAGAGAATACGCTCGATGCAGAATGCCAGACCCAGGACCAATGCCAGGGCAACGCAGCTCATAAAGCCGGCAGAACCTTCGATGAATTTGATTTTAAGGGATTTGTAGATGCCACCGATGGGGCCTTCCTCAGCCACGGCTTCTTCGGCTACAACTTCTTCGGCAACAGCTGCAGAATCGGCAACAACTGTTTCTTCCTGTCCCTCAGCGGGGACAACGGCTTCTTGAGCAAAGATACCGAAGCTCAGGAAGCTCAACAGAGTGAAAAGAGCAATAAACTTTTTCATTGTCAATTGATTTAATGATGATAAATAATAAAAATCGCGGAGAGAGCGAGATTCGAACTCGCGAACCGCTTTTGACGGTCACACGCTTTCCAGGCGTGCCTCTTCAGCCACTCGAGCATCTCTCCAAAGAACTAATTTCCGAGCATTCTCAAAAACGGCGCAAATTACAAAAAAAATATCACATACAAGTCCTTCGGGCCATGAATTTTTATTTTTATAGGCCCCTGGCGTTCATTTCCGTCTGTCGGGCCACCTCTTCGGCCGTCAAACCATAAAGCGAGGCCAGGCAAGCCACCACCAGCGCCACATGGGCCGGTTCGTTGCGTCGGCCGCGCAGGGGCACCGGGCTCAGATAGGGCGCATCTGTCTCTGTCACAATATATTGCAAAGGAATCTGGTGGATAAATCCGCGCTGCGGCGTGTTTTTGTAGGTGATGCTGCCGTTGATTCCCAGCAGGAAACCCGCCCCGGTGAGCTCGCGCGCCTGCTCGAGCGTGCCGGCAAAGCAATGGAAGATCCCCTTGAGCCCCTTGCCGTAATAAGTCCTGACGATGGGCATGATTTCGTCGTAGGCCTGGCGCACGTGCAGCAGCACCGGCCGGCCCTGGGCCACAGCCCAGTCGAGTTGCACACGGAGGGCGTCCTCCTGCTCGCGGCGGTAGGTGGCGTCCCAATACAGGTCGAGCCCGATTTCCCCTATACCTTTATATATAGTGTCGGCCAAGGCCTCGCCGATCACATCCAACCGGCGGGCATAGTCGGGCCCCACCTCCGTGGGATGAAGCCCGGCGAACACCTCGAAATAACCGTCATGGCGGGCCTTGAGCGCCAGCATGGACGGCAGGCTGTCCTGGTCGATGCCCGGCAGCCAGCACGAGGTCACCCCGGCCTGCCTGGCACGGGCGATCACCTCATCGACATCCTCTGCAAATTCGGGAAGATAGACATGGGTGTGGGTATCAATCATTCCTCCTCCTTTTCTCCCTTGCGAAAATAATAGAGCACGCCGAACTTCTGGCACTGCAGGCGGCGCTGGCGGGGAGGCAGGTCTTTGTAGAAAGCCTCCACCTGGTCCCAGATGTCCACAATGAGGGCATCGACGCTTTCGTGCAACTGTTCGAGCCGGTTCATGGCCCGGCGGGTGTTATTCTGATTGATCACCTTGGAATTCTGGGCCTCCATGAAGATGTCGTAGAACACCTTCACCTTGCCGATGGAAGGATTATAGACCGGCGCACCGCCCCGCTTGATACGGGCCTGCTCGCCGTCGATGATGTTGCGGCCCCACTTGACCAGCGCCGCCTCGGTGCTCAAGTCGGGCACGGCCGAGCTGTCCATCGGCAGCTGGTAGAGCTCCTTCATCTCCGCCTTGATTTCGCCGCGGATGACGCAAAGATTGAACACCTGGATAAAATGGGAGATATACAGACGCGCCATTTTCAGATGGTTCAGATACTCCTTGCCGGCCAGCATCTGCTGGTCGTAGGCAATCTGGTACTCGTGCACGGCACGCTCCATCTGCGAGAGCAACAGCACCGCATCGTTCTGCAGCTTATAGCTGAAAGGCAGATTGCTGAAGCCTACCGCTTCGGCCTGCTCGACAGCCATCCGCAGGGAATTGATACGAGCCTGGTTGGTATTGGGAAGTCGTCTGTAAGGCATAGGCTACCACTGTCTGTTCATCATTTTCTCGGCCAGGACGCGGAAATCGTTCCAGCACTCCTCCGGCAAGGAAAGCTCGCGCAGGGCCTGCAGGGCCTTTTCCTGGTGATAGTTCATCTGCGATTCGCATACTTCTTTGACTCCCAGCCTGTTGTACATCTTTGTGACGGTCTCGACCTTCTCACCGCGATCGATGTCGTTGGTCTTCATGTACTCCTGCAGGAAGTGGCGGTCGTGCTCATCGGCCTGCTCCATGGCATGGATCAGCAGGAAGGTCTTCTTGTTGCACATGATGTCGCCGCCGATGGCCTTGCCGAACACCGCCGGATTGCCCCAGACATCGAGCAGGTCGTCCTTGATCTGGAAGGCGATGCCGATGTTGATGCCGTATTCATAGAGCAAGTCCTGGTCGCGCTGGGGAGCGCCGGCAATGATGGCGCCCATCTTCAGGCTGCAGGCCAGCAACACGGCGGTCTTCTTGCGGATCATCTCCAGGTAATCGTCCTTATCGACCCGCTCCTGGGTCTCGAAGAGCATGTCGAGCGCCTGCCCCTCGCACAGCTCCATGGCCGTGCGGCTGAACAGGTCGAGACAGGCCGCGAGGTTTTTCTCGGGAGCCCGCTGCACATACTGGTATGCCATGATCTGGAGCGCGTCGCCCGACAGGATCGCGGTGTTCTCGTCCCACTTCACATGGACGCAGGGCTTGCCGCGACGCATGAACGAACGGTCCATCACATCGTCGTGCATCAGGGTGAAATTGTGAAACATCTCGATACCCAGGGCCGGGGCCATCACCTCCTCCAAGTGCTCCTCACCGGCATACATGCGGTAGGCCAGCAGGCAGAGCAGCGGGCGGATACGCTTGCCGCCGATGCTCATCATATAGGAAATGGGGTCGTACATGCCCTCAGGCTGCGACTCTATTTTGAGGGCCGAAATCTCGCCCTGGATAAGTTGAATCAGTTCCTGTATGTTTCTCATAAAAGATGACGCCTAAATAATGACAGCACACAAAATACACCTTTTGCCGTGTACCCTGTGTGCTGTATGATCCGATTCTTGACGAATGAATATCAGTTCTGCAGACGGAAGACGATCGGCAGCGTGTAGCGCACGCGAACCGGCTTACCCTGCTGCTTGCCGGCCTTCCAGTCGGGGAACAAGCTGATGACGCGCAGTGCTTCGCGGTCCAGGTTGGGATCCACCGAACGGATCACCTCGGCACCGGTCACCTTGCCCTTGCCGTCGATGACGAAGGTGCAGATGACACGACCGGAGATGCCGTTTTCAAGAGCGATCTGCGGGTACTTCAGGTTTTTCTTGATGAATGCCTGCAAGGCAGCCTCGCCACCGGGGAAGGAGGGCATTTCCTCGACCACGACGAAGATTTCGCCTTCGGGATCATAGTCATCGGAAAATTCACCGTCGTAGTTCTGGATGATGGCCTCTTCGGGGTCGTCTTCCATGGACTCGAATTCCACTTCCTCATCCAAGGTGTTGTCTTCCACGATCTGGATCAGGTCGGACTGTACCGTCTGTGGTGGAGGTGGTGGTGGCGGGATGTACTGCCTGGTGATTTCCACCATCACTTCTTCTTCGACCACGCCCGTGCCTTCATCCACTTCAGCGACATTGATTTCCGTACTGGAAAGTTCAAAGGCGATGAAGACAAAGCCCAGAGCCACCACCAGTCCCATCAGGAAATAGGTGGTGCGGTTCTTCTCAAGATTGACCTTTGCGGCTTTTTTCTCTTCCATTGTATCTGATGTGTGATATTGTTCTCAAGGACGCAAAGATACATTTTTTTCATCAAAAACAAGCCCCCGGCAAAAAAAATTGTTTGGAAGGCTCTCCCCCGGCGCCCGATTTGTCGGGCCGCCATTAGGTGGTTTGCATTATTTTTTATTACTTTGCCCACTGGTTGCAACCTTCTGTCGGAATTTATGAAGAACTGTCGGACAATCATTTGCCTCATAGCCGCCTGCCTCATGACGGTGGCGGCCGCGACGCAGGCTCCCGCCCGGGCGCAAAACCGCGACCAGGCCAGGGACGTCTTGCAGCAGGCCTCCCAGGCCTACGCCCAAGCCGGCGGGGTGAACGCCGCCTTCCGCATCCAGACGCGCGAGAGCGGCGGGCAGGCCGGAGAAGAGATCGCCGGCAGCATCCTTCTGAAGGGCAACAAATTCAAACTCACCGTGCCCGACGAGATGATCACCTGGTTTGACGGACGCAACCAGTGGCTCTACATCATCGCCGCCGAAGAGGTGAACCTGAGCAACCCCGGCGAGGAGGAACTGCTCATGATCAACCCGGTCAATGTGTTCCAGCTCTGGCAGCACGGCTTCCGCTGCCGCTATGCCGGAGAGAAGACCCTGAAGGGCAAGGCGGTCAAGGAAGTCGTCCTGGAGCCCGAAGACGCGCAAAGCGACATCCAGTCGCTGACCATCGATTTCGACAAGGCCACCTCCCAGCCCCGGCACATAGTGATCACCAACAAAGACCGCTCGGGCTCGGTCATCGACATTACCCAGTACCAACCCCACCAGGACTATCCGGACCAGCTCTTCGTATTTCCCCAGAAAGAGTATCCGACAGCCTCGGTGATAGACTTGAGATAACAATGGAACATATCCGCTGCCTGATCATCGGATCGGGACCCGCCGGCTACACAGCAGGCATCTATGCCGGAAGAGCCAACCTCCGGCCCGTGCTTTACGAAGGTCTCCAATTGGGAGGCCAATTGACCACCACCACCGAGATCGAGAATTTCCCCGGCTATCCCCAGGGGGTTGACGGCAACCAGCTGATGGCCGACCTCAGGGCCCAGGCCGAACGCTTCCAGTGCGAAATGCGCAGCGGCATCGTCACGGCCGTCGATTTCTCGCAGCGTCCCCTGCAGCTGACCATCGACGGGGAGAAGTCCCTCAGCGCCGACGCGGTGATCATCGCCACGGGCGCCACCGCCAAATACCTGGGCCTGCCCGACGAACAGAAATA
>JAGDCW010000030.1 GCA_017958305.1 Bacteroidales bacterium
CGGAAGGATGGGTGAGTGGCTGAAACCAACAGTTTGCTAAACTGTCGTACGGGTAACCGTACCGGGGGTTCGAATCCCCCTTCTTCCGCAACACAGCGCAGTTGGAAACGAGTTTCCAACTGCGTTTTTTCATGTAAGCCCGACAGGGCAAATCCATTTGCACTGGAGGGATTGCAGGAAAAAACGCCAGTCAAGAGGCGTTGCCTCTTGACTGCTGCGCTGTGTTGCAAGGAACCCGCCGGGAGGCAGGGGATGCCGGCTGCAAAGACGGAATCCCTCCCTATAAATTTCACTTTGATATCAAATCTCCCCCTCAAATCCACCTCGCTCCCACTCCGTGGCAGCCATTTCACCTCGCCCGTCGAATCGCAATACGAAATATCCAACCAACTGCAAGCCCCCTTCTCATACCCATAGCTCAGGCCGTCATCGTCGTAGAGGCCGAAAAATCCGTCCTCCCCGGGATAGACCATCAACGTCAACTGCGTCTGAGGCTGGGCGGTATGCTGGATATCCTCTCCCATGGGGATGATGCTGCCGGCACGCACAAACAGCGGCATGCGGTCGTAAGGAGCCGGCACCTGCCGTCTTTGTCCACCCGCATAGCGCTGTCCGGTGTAGAAGTCGTACCAGTCGCAACCGGCCGGGAAATACACCCAGCGACTGCGGGCCTTGTACTCACAGACAGGAGCCACCAAAAAGGCAGGACCGAACATGTATTCATCGGCGATGTCACGCACCGCCTTGTCCTCGGGAAAGTCCATTATCAGCGGGCGCATGATGGTATAGTCGTCCCAATGGCAGCGACCCGCCAGGGAATAGATATAGGGCATCAAGCGATAGCGAAGACGATTATAGTCCAACAGGGCCTGGTAGGCCGGATGGCCTTCGGGAGCGATATGCCAAGGCTCCCGGTAGGGATACTGGCCATGACTGCGGACCAAGGGGGCAAAAGCCCCGAACTGGTGCCAGCGGACGTTCAGCTCGCGCCATTCCTCCAGGTCTTCACTTCCCTCCCGGGCCCGCTCGTAGCGATGCTCCACGCAAAATCCGCCATCGTCCATGGTCCAGTAGGGATTGCCCGAGATGGAATAGTTCAGTCCGGCCGTAATTTGGGCAGCCATGTCTTCCCAGCGGGTGCCGATATCTCCGCTCCAGATGGCCGCGCCGTAGCGCTGTGAGCCGGCATAGCCCGAACGGGTCAGCAGAAACACCCGGCGGTCGGGCTGGACCGAACGCTGCCCTTCGTAAATGCCCCGGGCATTCATCAGGCCGTAGGCATTGAAGTATTCCGTCGAGGAGCCGATGGCCAAAGGCGACATCAGCGCCTTGCGATAGGCCATGTCGGCATTCGACAGGATGTCCGGCTCGCTGGCGTCCATCCACCAGGCATCGATGCCCAGCGGCAGCAGGCGCTGTTCCATCTGTTTCCAGTAGAGCCGTCGGGCCGCCGCGTTGAAGGGATCGTAGAACGAGCCGATATAGCCCCGGCCGATCCAGTCGCGGATGCTGTCCTTCACAGCCCGGGGGTAGATGCCACCGATCCTGTCCAGAGCCCGGTAGTTGTCGGTATTGATATAGAACTTGGGCCAGACCGAAATCATCAGCCTGGCGTTCATGGCATGGATATCCCCGACCATTTTGCCGGGATCGGGAAACCGCAGACTGTCGAATTCGTGGCTGCCCCACTGGTCTTCCTTCCAATACGACCAGTCTTGCACAATATTGTCGACGGGGATGCCCCGACGACGGAATTCGGCCAAGGTCGCCACAATCTCCTGCTGGGTCTTGTAGCGTTCGCGGCTCTGCCAGTAGCCCATTGCCCAACGGGGCATTACCTGGGCCTTGCCCGTCAGGTAACGGTAGCCGGCCACCACCTCGTCGGCCGTGGCACCGGCCACGACATAATAGTCCATCTGCCGGCCCATTTCCGACCACCACGACATACGCTGCCGCTCGTCGTCGGGCATGGGGCTGAGCGCCTTGAGCGAAAGATAGGAAGTGCCGCCGTCGGGCAGCCATTCGATGTGCAAGCGATGACGCCTGCCCTGCTCCATGGACCATGCAAACTTGTATTGGTTGGGATTCCAGGCCGTGCGCCAGCGCTCGCCCACCACTTCGCAGGAATCGACCCACAGGCGCACATAGCCGGCATAATGCAGCCGGAAATGCCACTGTCCGCTTTCAGCGGGCTCCAAGAAACCGTCCCAGCAGACCTTGGCCCGCGACAAATTCACCTGCCGGGGCAAATCCTTCACTGTTTCGAGGTCTTCGTAGTTGATGCGGCTTTCGCGGCGCCGGAGCAGCAGCTGCCCGCTGCGTTTGTCGGTATAGGAGGCCGTCAATGCGCCGGCCTGCCCGTCTATGTCGTAGAGCCGGAACTGTTCCAAAGAGGCATAGTCGCGCGGATCGCCCCAGCGTGTCAGCGAACAGTTGTCCCACAAGAGGCCGTAATGCCGGCTCGACACGACAAAAGGAACCGATACTTTGGTGTTGTACTGATACAAAGACTCGTTCCGGCCCTTGTAGTTCATCTCGCCCGACTGATGCTGACCCAGGCCGTAGAAGGCCTCGTCGTCGGGTGATTCAAACACCTGTCGGAAACTGTAGCCACTGCAGCCGTCCACCTCGACGGGGGTGAAAGAGCGTCCGCCGCCCGCCTTTTCCGCCAGCAGCAGCTGGCCTTCCCCATCGTAAAAAGCCAGCTCACCGGTCTTTGTCAGCACCCGGGCCTTGATGGCCGGAGCCTCCACCCACAGGGTATCCGGCCGGCGCAGAAGCCGGATCTGTCTGGGCCGCGGACGGGCCATCCAGTCGCACATCAGGCCTGTCTCGAAGGAAGGCTTTCCTTCAGGCAAAGCCGTCACCCGGATGATATTGTCGCCGACTACCTGCAGGCAAAGCGTGCTGCCGTCGGCAGAAATACCGCTCAGCGTCACCCTGTCGCCATGCAGTCTCACACCCGGTTCCTGAGGACGGGTGCAGGCAGCGAGCAGGAGGACAACAAGGCCAAGCAGGGATGGGAGTTTCATAATCCGGGTTTATAGTTCAGCCACGACAAAATTGCTGCCGCCGATATAGATCAAGTCGTCGTCGGCCGCGGCCGCCAGGGCTGCCCGACGGGCTTCGCCCACCGTCGCATAGCACTGCCCCCTAAGGCCGAAAGCCGCAGCCTTTTCGGCCAGCACGGTTTCGGGCAGCGCCCGGGGCACGGAAGCTTTGGTGAAATAGTACAGCGCATCCTTGGGCAACAGGCCGAGCATGGCCGTCACATCCTTGTCGTTGACCACTCCGAAGACCACATGCAACCTGTGATGAGGCGTGCGGGCCAGTTGGGCCGTCACCTGACGGATACCCGCCTCATTGTGGCCCGTGTCGCAGATGCAGAGCGGCCGCGTCTGAAGGATTTCCCAACGACCGCGCAAACCCGTCTCGCCTACCCGCTCAAAGCCCTTTCGGACGGCGGTTTCGTCTATTTTGGGGAACCGACTGGTGAGCAGTCTGAGCACAGCCAGCACCAACTGGGCGTTCTCGCGGACATACCAGCCGCCCAGCGCGCAATACATGTCTGACAACCAGGGCTTTCCCTGATATTTTACTTGGAATACCTGTCCCCATTCGCCGGTAGGCCGTTTTTCCAAGGGCAGCGACAAAACATCGGCAGCTTCCAAATCGACCTCGTCGGGCGCATAATGATAGGCGGCCCCTTCTTTCCCGGCCTTGTCGGCCAGCACCCGGCACACATTTTCGGGATTGCGGGCCACGGCCACCGGGACACCGGCTTTGATGATACCGGCTTTTTCGGCAGCTATCTTCTCCAGCGTGTCGCCCAGCAGAGCCACATGGTCGAAACTGATGCTTGTGATGGCCGACACGACAGGGGTGATGATGTTGGTGCTGTCCAGCCGGCCGCCCAGTCCGACCTCGATGACCGCCACATCGA
>JAGDCW010000173.1 GCA_017958305.1 Bacteroidales bacterium
CGTGGTTGGTGCCCCAGGGCTTGGTGCGCTCGGCAGGACAGGTGTAGCCGGCCGGCAGGTAGGAGGTCTCTTGGAAGACGATTTCAACGGGCAGGATGCCCTGGTATTTGCTGGCGATTTTGGTACGGAAGTCTTCTTCGAACTGATGACGGATCACAAAAACAACCTTTCCGAAGCCCGCGCGGGCCGCATCGAAGATGGAATAGTCCATGATGGTTTCACCGTTGGGTCCCAGCCCGTCGAGCTGTTTGAGACCGCCGTAGCGGCTGCCCATACCGGCAGCCAGAACAAACAATGTAGGTTTCATATCTGAGGTTTAAATAATTGCAGAAGGGGCGAAAAGCTGATCTTCCATGACGCAAATATACTGAGAAAATTTTACCTTTGCGGCCATATCGGAAAAGTTTGACCGCAAAATAAGCGCAACAATGAAAAAAACAATAATCGTCACACTGCTGACAACCATCTTTTTATTCAACATGCAGGCAGAAACCAAGGTATTGATCCAGACCACGATGGGCGACATCGTGGTTCGTCTCTACGACGAAACCCCGCAACATCGCGACAATTTCATCAAATTGGTGGAGAGCGGATACTACAACGATCTGATTTTCCACCGGGTTATCAAGGACTTCATGATTCAGGGCGGAGACCCCGATTCGAAAAATGCCACTCCGACCCAGCAGCTGGGCGCCGGCGGCCCGGACTACACGATTCCCGCCGAATTCGTCTATCCGAAGTATTATCACAAACGCGGAGCTTTGTCGGCCGCCCGTCAGTCCGATCAGGTGAATCCCCTGAAAGCCTCGTCCGGCTCGCAGTTCTACATCGTGTGGGGCCAGGTCTATACGCCTTCCCAGATGAAGCAGATGGAAGGCCAGAAGGTGGAGCAGATGAAAAACGCCTATTTCCAGAACCTGGCCATGCAGCAGCAGGACAAGATCCGGGCCATGTACCAGGCCCAGGACCAGGCAGGTCTGCAGCGGCTGCAGCAGGAACTGGCCTACCAGACCGACAAGTATTTTGCCGAGCATCCTGTGCAGCCTTTCACCGCTGAGCAGATCAAGTCGTACACCACCGAGGGCGGCACGCCTTTCCTCGACAACGAGTACACCGTCTTCGGCGAGGTGGTCGAAGGACTGGAGGTCGTTGAGAAGATCCAGTCGGTCAAGACCCAGCCTGGCGACCGTCCCGAGCAGGACATCAAGATGAAGATGAGCCTTGTCAAGGACTAGCATGAAGATAGGCCGCCATGTGCTTGCCAACGGGCTCAGACTGCTGCATTACTACGATGCCAGCACCCGGATGGTGACCGTCAATCTCATGTACAATGTCGGTTCGAAGGACGAACATCCCGACCATACCGGTTTTGCCCACCTTTTCGAGCATCTGATGTTTGGCGGTTCGGCCCATGTGCCCGACTACGACGGCGTGGTTCAGAATGCCTCGGGCGAGAACAACGCCTGGACCATGCCCGATGTGACCAATTATTACCTCACCCTGCCGGCCAACCACCTGGAAACAGCGCTTTATGTGGAGAGCGACCGCATGTTTGCCCTGAACATCAATCAAGAGAGTCTGGATGTGCAGAAGCAGGTGGTGCTGGAGGAATTCAAGCAAAGCACCCTGAACCAGCCCTACGGCGATGTGGCCATGCTCATGCGTCCGCTGGTCTATGGCAGCCATCCTTACGCCTGGCCCACCATCGGCAAGCAACTGTCGCATATCGAGCAGTTCTCCTTGGAAGAGGTGAAGGATTTCTATCAGCGCTTTTATGCCCCCGACAATGCCGTGCTGGCCATCTGCGGCCAGGTGGGTTTTGAGGAGTGTGTCGCCCTGGTCGAAAAATGGTTTGGCGACATCCCCGCCCGGGGCGTCAAGCCGCGTCATTTGCCTACGGTGCCCCC
>JAGDCW010000031.1 GCA_017958305.1 Bacteroidales bacterium
ACTACGAGCGCGAAAGCGGCCAGACCATCCTGCCCAAACAGGCCCCGAAAAACGGCATCAAGGTGGCCGTGGTGGGCAGCGGCCCCGCCGGCTTGTCGTTTGCCGGCGACATGGCCAAGTACGGCTATGATGTGACCGTGTTCGAGGCACTGCACGAGATTGGCGGTGTGCTCAAATACGGCATTCCCGAGTTCCGTCTGCCCAATGCCATCGTGGATTGCGAGATCGACAACCTGCGCCGCATGGGCGTCAGCTTCGAGAAAGACATCATCATCGGCAAGACCTTGTCGCTCGACGATTTGAAGGCCCAGGGCTTCCAGGGCATCTTCGTGGCCAGCGGCGCCGGTCTGCCCAACTTCATGAACATCCCGGGCGAGAACCTGATCAACATCATGTCCTCGAACGAATATCTGACTCGCGTCAACTTGATGGATGCCGCCAATCCCGAGAGCGACACGCCCGTGCCTTTCGGCAAGCGGGTGGCTGTCATCGGCGGCGGCAACACGGCCATGGACTCGGTGCGCACGGCCCGTCGTCTGGGTGCCGAGCGCGCCATGATCGTCTATCGCCGTTCCGAGGAGGAGATGCCGGCCCGTTTGGAAGAGGTGAAGCATGCCAAGGAAGAAGGCGTCGAGTTCATGACCCTGCACAACCCGATCGAATACCTCGGCGACGAGCAGGGACGTGTCTGCCAGATGCGTCTGCAGAAGATGGAACTGGGCGAGCCCGATGCTTCGGGTCGTCGCCGTCCGGTGCCCGTCGAAGGCGCCATCGAGACGGTCGATGTGGACATCGTCATTGTGAGCGTGGGTGTTTCGCCCAATCCGCTCATCCCGAATTCCATCCCCGATCTGGAAATCTCGCGCAAGGGTACCATCGTGGTCGATGACAACATGCGCTCCTCGCTGCCGATCATCTTTGCCGGCGGCGACATTGTGCGCGGCGGCGCCACGGTCATCCTGGCCATGGGCGACGGTCGCCGGGCTGCGGCAGCCATGCACGAACAACTGAAGAAATAAACCGCAGGACAACGAAACGTAACTGAACTAAATCCAGAAATATGAAAAACAAGTCGCTGTTGTTGATGTTGGGAATTCTGACGGCTGTGTCGTTGACGGCGCAGACTCCGGCCTTCCCGACGGCCGAGGGGTTCGGCAAATGGGCCACGGGCGGCCGTGGCGGCCAGGTGGTTGAAGTGACCAATCTCGAGGATGATGCCGAAGGCACCATCGAAGGCAGTTTCCGCTGGGCGCTCAAACAGTATCCCGGCGAACCGCTCACCGTGGTGTTCCGCGTATCGGGCATCATCGAGCTGGAAACCATGATCCGTTGCAACCGGAACGGCCTGACCCTGGCCGGCCAGACGGCTCCGGGCGACGGCATCTGCATCCGTGGCGGCAAGTGCAATTTCGGCGGCAGCCAGAACCTGGTCATCCGGCACCTGCGTTTCCGCGTCGGCCTCAGAGAAAACGGCGACGGCTCCACCTCCTTTATCGAAGGCGGTTCCATCGGCATCGAGAACGCCAGCAACTGGATCATCGACCATTGCACTTTCGGCTGGTCGGGCGAGGAGAACATGACCATCTACGACAACACCAAGACCACCGTGCAGTGGAGTCTCATCCACGAAGGGCTCTACGATGCCGGTCACGGCAAGGGGGTCCGCGGCTACGGCACGCAGTGGGGCGGCCAGACGGCTACCTATCATCACAACCTGCTGGCCCACAACATGAGCCGTGCGCCCCGCTTCAACGGAGCCCGCAGCAACGACACCAAGGTGCTGATCGACTATGTGAACAACGTCAACTACAACTGGGGCGGCTCGGGTGCCTGCTACGGCGCCGACATGGAGACTGGCAACGTGCACCAGATCAACTTTGTCAACAACTACTACAAGCCCGGTCCCGCCTATCCCGGTACGAAGGCTTCCAACTATGTGCGCTCCACGCGCAGCAGCAGCCAGCAGAAGTCCCAGATACCGCAGTGGTACATGGCGGGCAACCACATGGAAGGTTCGGCCAACACCAGCCGCAATACGAACAACTACAACGGCTTGAATGCCTCGGCCTATGAGGACATCGGCATTGCCAAGAGCAAGTTGATCTCGGAAACTCCTTTTGAGGTGTCCGACCCCGTCAAGACCGAATCGGCCGAGGATGCTTTCCGAAGCGTACTGGCCGGTGTGGGAGCCTTTCCGCGCGACACGGTCGATGCCCGCATCGTCGAGGAAGTGCGCACAGGTACGGCCCTGTACCGTGGCTCGGTGGCTGGCGTGGCCCCCGGCATCATCGACCGGCCCTCGGATGTGGGCGGCTATCCCGACTATAAAACCTACAACACCGTGACCGATGCCGACCACGACGGCATGGACGATGCCTGGGAAACGGCCCACGGCCTGAACCCCGCCGACCCCGCCGACCGCAACCTCAACCTCAAGAGCGGCTATACGGCCCTTGACGCCTACCTGTGCAGCCTTTGCGGCGAGGAAATCCCCATCGAGCTGCCCAAGCCTTTCGACATCGTGGTCGATCCGGCCGGCAACGGCGACTATACGACCATCCAGGCCGCCTTGGATGCTGCTCCCTCAGGCCCGGAGCGGACCGTCATCTTTGTACGCAACGGCGACTATCAGGAAAAGCTCTTCCTGGGCACGCACTACCAGTCGGCCGACAAAGTGGTGAGCATCATCGGTGAAAGCGTCGACGGGGTGGTCATCACCTGGGACGATTATGTGGGCAAGCAGATAGACTATCCCGGCAAGGGCAGCATCAAGGCCGGCGGCGAGACCTGTCCCACCTTCACTGTCAATGCGGCCAAAGGCTTCTATATGGAGAATGTCACGGTGCGCAATCCCTACACCTCGGCCCAGGCCATCGCCCTGTACCAGGCCTCCGACGGGCAGGTGCTCAAGAACTGCAAGATCCTGGGCAACCAGGATACCCACCGCACCAAGAAGGGCCGCCGATTCTTCTACTACCAGTGTGTGTTCGAGGGCGGTACCGACTTTATCTATGCCGGCGGTACCTGCTATTTCTACCAATGCGAGATACGCAGCAACAAGGCCGGCTATCTGACGGCGCCCGAAGATGTGCCCTACACCCAGCGTCTGAGCACGGGCAAGACCCTCTACTACGGCTTCTTCTTCAACGACTGCGACATCACCTCCACCGGTCTGGGCGCGGGCAGCTGTTATTTGGGACGCCCCTGGGCCGAAGAGTCGGGCAGTGTGTTCATGAATTGCCGGCTGGGCACCCACATCAACGCCAAGGGCTGGAAGGAATGGGACGGCCATGAAAACAAGTGCAGCTTCATGGAATACAACAGCAAGAATGCCGCAGGCACGGCCGCAGCCGATGTGTCGGGCCGTGTTTCGTGGAGCATGCAGGTGGCCCCCACCGACTATTACGACTATATGACTTTGAAGTATATCTACAAGAAAGTCAACGCCACTTCGGAGTTCAATCCTGTGCCCGAGGTCATCGCCACGGCCGCTCCGCAGAGCCGTCTGACGGTGGCCAACAACATGGTGAGCTGGAAACCCATCGACGGCGCCATCGGCTACATCGTGTACAGCCAGAACAAGATACTGGCCTTCACCGAGGCGCCCAACTACTACGACGCCACGGCGGCCGGCAGCTACAAAGTGCGGGCCATCGGCGCCAACGGTTGCCTGTCGGGCCTGAACGGCAGCGGCGCCCCCAAGGTGACGGCAGAAGAGATGGATGCCATCCTCTCGCCCGAAATTTGGGTCAAACTCAGTGTCGAGGCCGTGCCCGAGCAAGGGGGGACGGTCTCGATCAGCCCCGAAGCCGAAGAATACAAGAAGAGCACGACCGTCACCCTGACGGCCAGCCCGGCCGAGGGCTACCGCTTTGTGGGCTGGATGGGTGCCGACACGACCATCTTGTCGGAGGATGTCACCTACAAGTACAAGGTGGGATTGGAAGATATGGCTTTCCGGGCTGTCTTCAGTGTGATCAACGCTGTCAGCCCGGCCGCCGCCACCACGCTGAAAGTGTGGTCTGAGGATAATGTGCTTTATCTGGATAACATCGAAAACGGGACGGAAATCGCCCTGTTCGACCTGACGGGCCGTTGCGTGGACCGCTGGCAGGTGACGGGCCGCGAGCATGCCGTCGCTGGCTTGTCCGCGGGAATCTATCTGTTGCAGACTGTTGCCGCCGACGGACGCCGGCAGACAATGAAAATCACAGTGAAAAAATAATGGCTCAGTCTATCCGCCAGGGGAAGCGGAAACAGCTTTCGTCGTAGAGCGGATAGTCGGCCTTGCCGTTGACAGCAAAAGTCTTCACCACTGCCGCCTCGTGGAGCAGCTCCTTGGCAAAGTTGAGCGTCGCGCCGGTCTTGACCCGGTCTTCCACCAGCAGTATCCTTTTTCCTTTGAATTCGAAATCGATTTCCTTGAGCAGCACCGGGTGTTCGTACTTGGGGCGCTGCATGGCGTCGCGCAGGTTGATCTTGAGCAGGAAAATCTCCAGATCCAGTTTCTGGGCCAGGATGGCCGCCGGGATGATGCCGCCGTTGGCCACGGCCACGATCATGTCGAACGGCTCGTCGATCTCTATTTCCTGAAAACGTCTCAGGACTTCTTCGAATGTTTTGCCAGCCATGGGGATGAAGGTTTTTATGCGCCCTGCATTGCACCGGACGCAGCTGCGAAGGTACATTTTAATAGGAGAATATGCAATTGACTGAAAAAGTTTGTATCTTTGCAGCGCTATGAAGAGAAAATACTACATACATCGAACTACTACCTCCACCCCTTTGGGGGTCTAGTATATTTTCTCCAAATCTTCCGGGAACTGAGAACTCCCGACCTGCGGCTGTATAAGTCCGCCCAACACAGCAAACAAACATACAACAACAATGAGATATGGCGCAAGCCGGAAGCGGTATATGCTATGGCGATGCCTGTATCCCGATAACAGATGGAACAAAAATGAAGGTTCTTAAATTCGGAGGAACGTCCGTAGGTTCCGTAGAAGGACTGCTCAATCTCAAGAAAGTGGTCTGTGAGGAACATGAAAAAACACTCATCGTGGTGGTTTCGGCCATCGCCGGCATGACCGATCTGCTCATCAAGACCTCGCAACTGGCGGCTGTGGGCGATACGGCCTATGAAGCCAATGTGAAGCGGATGCGCGAGATGCACACCTCCCTGATCAAAAAAGTGTTCGATGCCAAACAGCAGCCGGCCGTCCTGGCCATGGTCAACGGCAAGATCGACGAACTGAGCAACATATTCAAAGGCGTCTGCCTCATCCAGGATCTCTCGGCCAAGTCGGAAGCCGTCATCCTGAGCTACGGCGAGCGCATCTCTTCGGAGATGGTGGCTGTCCTGCTCGATGCCAAGCATATTGACAGCCGTTGCCTGATCCATACCGCGCGCAAGTTCAACAAAAACGTGGTCGATTTCCAGGCCACGGCCAAAAGCATCCGCAAACACCTGTCCAAGCTGCCTGCCCGGCTGGTTGTGGGCGGTTTCATCTCCTCGAGTGCCGAGACGGGCGAGACGACCAACATCGGCCGGGGCGGGTCGGACTACACGGCCGCCATCCTGGCTTCCGAGCTCAAAGCTTCCGAGTTGGAGATCTGGACCGATGTCGATGGCTTCATGACGGCCGATCCCAGGGTGATCAACAACGCCTATGTCATCGAGCAGCTGAGCTTTGTCGAAGCCATGGAGCTTTGCAACTTCGGCGCCAAGGTCATCTATCCGCCCACCATCTATCCGGTCTATCACGAGAATATCCCCATCCGCATCAAGAACACCCTCAACCCCTCGGCTCCGGGCACCTACATCACCAAAGACGGCGATCCCCACCACAGCAAGGCCATCAAGGGTATATCGTCCATCGGCCAGACCAGCCTCATAACGATGCAGGGCCTGGGCATGGTCGGCGTGATCGGGGTCAACTACCGCATCTTCCGTACGCTGGCCAAGTCGGGCATCAGCGTGTTCCTGGTTTCGCAGGCTTCTTCGGAGAACACCACCACCATCGGTGTCAAGGACGAGGATGCCGACGCAACGGTACGCCTGCTGCGCGAGGAATTTGCCTATGAGATCGAGAGCGGTGAGATCAACGACATCTTTGCCGAGAAGAACCTGGCCACGGTGGCCATCGTCGGCGAGGGTATGAAACGCACCCCGGGTATCGCCGGCAAGCTGTTCTCGACGCTGGGCCGCAACGGTATCAATGTGATTGCCTGTGCCCAGGGCGCTTCCGAGACCAACATCTCCTTCGTGGTCAAAGCCGAGCATCTGCGCAAGACGCTCAACGTGATCCACGATTCCTTCTTCCTGAGCGAATACCAGGTGCTCAACGTATTCCTCACGGGTATCGGCACGGTGGGCGGCAGCCTGCTCGAACAGATCCGTCAGCAGCAGCCCAAGCTGATGGCCGAGAACTCGCTCAAGCTCAATGTGGTCGGTATCGCCGATATCAACGACGCCATCTTCGACCGCGAGGGCATCGACCTGGAACACTACAAGGAGTTGCTGCGCACCAAGGGCCAGCCCACTTCGCCCGAGTTGCTGCGCGACGAGATCCTCAAGATGAACATCTTCAATTCGGTCTTCGTCGATTGCACGGCCTCGCCCAAGATTGCCGCCCTGTATCACGACCTGCTGGCCGAGAACGTGTCGGTGGTGGCCGCCAACAAGATAGCCGCCTCCTCGGCCTATGAGAACTATGCCGGCTTGAAGGAGCTGGCCCGCCGCAAAGGCATCAAGTACCTGTTCGAGACCAACGTGGGTGCCGGCCTGCCCATCATCAACACGATGAACAGCCTCATCTACAGCGGCGACCGCGTGCTGAAAATCGAAGCCGTGCTGTCGGGTACGCTCAACTATATCTTCAACACCATCAGCGCCGACATCCCCCTGAGCCGCACCATCAAGATGGCCCAGGAAGCCCGTTTCTCCGAGCCCGATCCGCGCATCGACCTCAGCGGCACGGATGTCATCCGCAAGCTGGTCATACTGGCGCGCGAAGCCGGTTACCGGGTGGAGCAGGACGAAGTGTTGAAGAATCTTTTCGTTCCGGCCGAGTATTTCGAGGTCACGCTCGACGACTTCTGGCGCCGCATCCCCGAAATGGATGCCGAGTTTGAGGCCCGTCGCCAGGTGCTCGAGAAGGAAGGTAAGAAATGGCGTTTCGTGGCCAAGATGGAGAACGGCCAGTGCTCGGTGGGCCTGCAGGCCGTCGATCAGCGCAATCCCTTCTACGATCTGGAAGGCAGCAACAACATCATCCTGATCCAGACCGAGCGCTATTTCAACGACCCGATGGTCATCAAG
>JAGDCW010000174.1 GCA_017958305.1 Bacteroidales bacterium
GACGAAGTGGTGCAGCTCTATGTACAGCGTCTGGGTAGCCAGCAGCGTGCCAAAGCCCTGAGAGGTTTCAGCAGGGTGTCTATCCCGGCTGGCAAGACGATAACCGTCAGTTTCCCCATCGATGAGGCTGCGGTCGGTTTCTTTGACAAGAACACCGGCGATGTGGCGGCCTTGAACGCCACCTATCTGCTGATGACGGGCGGTAGTTCCCGTCAGGAAGATTTGCAGTCGGTCACCATCAACTGGTAAGCCTATGGATACTCCGGTCCTGAACGAACACAACAAGCAGGAATACCCGCCCATGCATACGGCCGAGCATATCCTCAATGCAACGATGGTCAATATGTTCTCTTGCCCGCGCTCCAGGAGTGCCCACATTGAGCGGAAAAAGAGCAAATGCGACTACGAATTGCCCCAAGCCCCTTCGGAGGAGCAGTTGGCGGCCGTTGAGCAGCGGGTCAATGAGGTGATTGCCGCCGACCTGCCGGTGACCGTTGAGTTCATGCCCCGCGAGGAGGCTGCATCGATTGTTGATTTGAGCAAACTGCCTGACGATGCCAGTGCTATGCTCCGTATCGTACGTATCGGAACTTATGATGCCTGCGCCTGCATTGGGGCTCATGTGAAGCATACGGGCCAGGTGGGCCGTTTCAAGATTATTTCCCACGACTACGAAAATGGGCGTCTCCGTTTGCGTTTCAAACTGGAAGACTGTCCCTGGCAGGAAGACAAATGAGTCTGATCGAGATACTGCTGGTCGCCATCGGACTGGCCATGGACTGCTTCGCGGTGTCGGTGGCCTGCGGATTGGTAATGAAACGCTTCCAGTGGTGGCCCATGCTGCGGCTGGCTTTCATGTTCGGCTTGTTCCAGGCCTTGATGCCCTGTCTGGGCTGGCTGGCCGGCAGCCAGTTTTATGGCTATATCCACCGTTTCGACCATTGGATTGCCTTTGGCATCCTGGCATTCCTGGGAATGAGGATGATCTGGGAGAACTTGCATCCCGGGCACAATGGTCGCAGCGTCATCGACCCTTATCGCTGGCGGACGGTGCTGGTGTTGGCTGTGGCCACCAGCATCGATGCCCTGGCTGTGGGGCTGTCGTTTTCATTGCTCGACATTTCCCTGTGGATAGCTGTGGCCATCATCGGCATGGTGTCGTTTGTCTTGTCGTGGGTGGCTTTGCTCCTGTCTTTGGCCACCGGCGACAGGCTGACCAAAAGGGCTGAATTGCTGGGCGGCCTCATCCTGATAGCGATCGGCTTGAAAATACTCCTAACCCATCTGACCGCCTAAGGTGTCCCTTGTAACAAAAAAAGGGCCGGGAAAAGCATCCTGGCCCGCTGGAAAAAACGATTTGTGATTATTCCCGACAGAGCTTATAGACCTCGGAGCCGGCCATCAGCAGGCAGCCCAGGGCATAGTCCTCGAAATCGGGTTCGTTGTCGTAGGTGACCGGTTGGCCTTCACTGGGCTGCTTGCCGGTGCCTTGGACATAGCCCAGGAAGCCGTTGGGATGGACGGCCTCTTCCAGGGCTTTCCAGCCTTTGACGACCACAGGCATGTATTCCTTGGCCGGCAGGATGCCTTGGCGGATACCCCAGGCCATGCCGAAGACAAAGAGGGCCGTGCCGCTGCTTTCCTTGCCGCCGAAATCGTCCGGGTCGGCCAGACTGGGATTCCAATAGCCGTCTTCGCGCTGCAGGGGCACCAAGGCTTTGGCCATGGCCTTGAAATCCTTGATGTACTGCTTGCGATGGGCTTCGTTGGCCGGCGTACGCTCCATATAGCGGGCCAGGGCGGCAAAGACCCAGCCGTTGCCCCTGGACCAGTAGCACTGCTTGCCGTTGGGGGTGACAAAGGGCGGGCAGAATGCGGCGTCGCGCCACCACAGGCCGTCTTTTTCGTTCCACAGACCGCCGCCGATCACGTTGCGGGTTTCGCTGTACATCTGCCAGGCTTTTTCCCAATAGCGTTCATCGCCGCTCACCTGTCCCATCAGGGCCAGGATGGGCATGCCCATCTGGATGGCGTCGATCCAGGTCCAGTCGCCGTTTTGGGGTGTATTGACGAGCATATCCATGCAGATGCGAATGTTCTTGATCTTGTCGGGTGTGGGTTCTATCTTGTAGAGTTCCAGATAGGTCTGGCCGGCGCACTGGTTGTCGGCATTGCGGGTGGTGTTGCCCCGGTGCAGGCCCCACTGGTGGGCATCGGCCCAGTCGGTGGCATATTGCAGGTATTCCTCACGCGGATTGATCTGGTGCAAGGACATCAGCCCTTCGTAATAGACACCACGGGTCCAGATATGGCTGGGACGTGTCACGCCGCGCACATGGCTCTGGGCGGCTACATCGGCATACTTGGTCATGAAGTAGCGGTTGGCCCGCTCCATGGTGGCCATCACGTCCTTGTACTTGAGTTGGTCGGTGCCCGTGGCTGCCGGCTTGGCGGCGGCGAGGGGCTGAACGCTGAGCATCAGGACGGAAAACAGTCCCGAAAACAGCAGACAGCAGAGGATAGTCGTTTTTTTCATAAGAGCCTTGTTTAGATGATGTTATTCGGATTCCCCCGAATCGGGTTTTCCGCCCGAGAAGCTGATGTCAAAAGTCTTGGTGCTACGGCCCTGGCGTATTTTCAGCTGGAAACTGGCCTGGGTGAGCCGGTCTTCCGAGATGCGTCCCGATATGGGCGATCCCAGCGTGTTGCCAGGCAGGTCGTTGTAAAAGACAAAGCCTTTGCCGGCAAAGGAAATGTTGACGACGGTGCCCGCGGAAATGCCGAGCGGTTCGCATTCAAATTGGGCATGAGCCACATAGGCCGTGTCGGAGGCGGTAATGATGAGTTGCCCTTCCGCCGATTCGGGCTCTGCCGTGGCCGAGTTGGCCAGTATGCGTGTGAACGTGCCGACGTAGCTGCCTTGCGCCTCGATCTCGGGTGTGGAGGTAGGGGGATAGTCGGTATATTCTTCTTCGTTTTCCTTGTTGCCGCAGGCGGTCAAGGCCAGTATGGCGAGCAAGGGGAATAATACTTTCTTCATATCTTTCATTGCTTATCGTTATAATTAATAGCCGGGGTTCTGGTCCTTTTCGGTGATGGCGATGTTGTTCTGGATCTCGGCGGCGGGAATGGGACGGTACCATTTCTGTTCGCCCAGCGAGTTGCACATGTCTTCGGCACTTTCGATGTAGTGGTTGTAGGCCACATTGTAACGAATGAGCTGACGGGTGCGACGCAGGTCCATCCAACGGGTGGTTTCCGCATAGAGTTCGCGGGCGCATTCGTCGAGGATGACATCCAGGGCGGTCAGCGTGCCGAAATCGTCGGGAACGGTGTAGGAGGGAGCATAGGCGCCGAAACTGGCGAGCGCGGAGGCATGGGAGCGCTGGCGGACATCATTGACCAGTTGCAGGGCCCGGGGCTCGTTGCCGGCCATCAACTGGGCTTCGGCAGCCACGAGATACATCATGCTCATGTGCAGCATCACCACATCCCGGAAACCGGTGGCGTTGTCGATCTGCGGGGTGTTGGCATCGTCGAATTTCTTGACGGGCGGCACAGAAGCTGTCCGGTTGCCTTCCTTGATGTGTTCGAGATAATCGACCGGATCTTTCAATTTGTCGGCACCGGTCGTCTGCTGGAAGGTGTAAAGCGTCGAAACGTTGTCGATGTGGAAGACCTGGGAAGCCTGTGGCATCCCGTCATAGACCAGGTTGCTGCGATGGCTGTTGATGAAGGTGTTGATTTCCGTCTCGGTGGCATACCAGGGGAAGTATTTGCAGGAGATGGGCATCGTCGCCTGCTCGGCAGCGGTGGTGTGATAGGCGGCGAAATAGCCGCTCTTGGGCCAGGTCCCTGTAAAGTTGTAGATGGTCAGCATGAAGGTGGCGGCATAGCGGTCGTCGCCCTGGTCCCACAGGCGGATGCTCTTCTGGCTGGGAGCCAGTTCTCCACAAGACTTCATACCGTTGACCTGGGGCGAGCCAAGGCCGGTGCCGTAGGTGCTCTGGCGGCTGTGTCCTCCTGTGAACTCATCACCGGGGAAACCGTTGCGCTCGTACTGTACGGCAAAAATCTCCTCGGCGTTGCCTTCGTTGAAGGGCGACCATTTGTCTTCGAACGACATGGTCAGGCTGTGGCCGCTGATGATGCTTTCGGCCATTTGGGCGGCCAGACCGAAATACTCGGTGCTATTGACCGTGTAGGTGCCCTGGACACCGTCGGTGAGGCTGGTCTGCAAATCCCAGCCGGCGGCCAGATAGACCTTGGCCAGCAGACATTTGACCGCCTGACGGCTGATGTTGCCCTCGAGGTCGGTCTCGGGCAGGCTGCTGTCGTCGGCAATGCTCTCCAGTTCGGCAATGATGCTCTGATAAATGGTGGACAGCGGCGTGCGGGGATAGTCCTGACGGCCGCTTTCGATGTATTCGGTCACGTAGGGGACGGCCCCGAACTGCTGGGTCAGGAGGTAGTAGCCGTAGCAGCGTACAAATTTGGCTTCGGCGACGTACTGGGCATTGGCGGCAGCGTATTTCAGCACACAGTTGGCGTTGTTAATCATCGTGTAGGCCGAAACATAATAGCTGCGGATGCTGGCATTGGAGGCATCGAAGGTGTATTTGTACAGCTGGTTGGGCTCGGAAGTACGGGTTTTGAGATACAGGTCGGTGCCGTACTCCGTGAGCTCGGTATTGCATACCATGGGACGAAGTCCGTTGTAGAGCGACACACGAAGGGCGACCTGACCGTCTTTTGTCTGAAAGTATTCCTCGGCGTCGAGACTGGCCTTGTTGTCGGCGTCCAGGAAACTGTCACAGGAAACAAGGCACAGGGTGGACAGCATCAGCAGTGCTGCACCAAAGAATATGTTGTTTTTCTTTTTCATAGTCGTAAACCTGTTTCAATTAGAACTTGAGATTGACACCCAGCTGCCAGGTGACGGTGCTGGGGGCGTCGTTGGCCGAGGCGGCAGCGGCCCATTCGGGATCGTAACCCATGTAGCTGGTGAAGACCAGGGGATTGGTGACTGTCGCGTAGAGACGCATATAGGAGCAACCCAGTGTTTGAATCATCTGTTGCGGCATGACATAGCCCAGCGTGATGTGTTTGACCTTGACAAAAGAGGCGTCCGTAATGGCGCAGGTGCCGCCTACCCACTTGTTGTTGCGGCCCGTGCCGCCGTTGTCGGCTGCGTTGTTGACAAAGGGGTAGGTGCCGTAGTGGGTGCGGCGCTGATACTTCGGATTGATGTAGGTGCCGTTGGCGTCTATGCCGTCGCAGTCGAGCAGGGTGCCGGCGGGAATGTACCAGTCGGCATTGATCTTGTTGGCGCCGCGGTCGTCCAAGCGCAGGTAGTTGCTGTAGAAGTTCGAGAATACATAATAGTGCTGCTTGGCATAGATGGAGAAGGAAAAATCGAAGTTTTTCCATTGCAGGTTGGAGGTGATGCTTCCCGTCCAGGCCGGGTCGCAGCTGTAGATGCGTTTGTCTTCGTCGGTGAAGCGTCCGTCGCCGTTGCGATCGACGGTGATGGGGTTGCCTTCGATCCATCCGTAGCACTTGTTGTAGTAGTCGTATTGCTTGACCGTCTCGCCGGGAGTGAATCCGCTCAGACGGGCGATCTCCGTATCAGGCACTTCCATGTCCTTGTCGCTGACGATGCCGTCCCATTCGTAGTAGAACAGGTTGTTGTAGGGCTGACCCACGATGAGCCAGCCGGTGGCATTCTCGCCATTGGGGACGCGGTCGCCTATGCCGTTGATTTCCAATACTTCGTTGTGGTTGTGGGCAAAGGTGAAGCTGGTGGACCAATGCCAGTCGCGGGTGACGATGTTTTCGGTCGTCAGAGCCACTTCAATACCTTTGTTGCTGACAGATCCGACATTGGTGGTGAGCGTTTTGCCGCCCGTTTCGAGCGGCAGGTTGACGCTGTAGAGCAGATCGGTCGATTTCTTGTTGTACAGATCGACGCTGCCATGCACACGGTCGCCGAAAAACCCGAAATCGAGTCCCAGGTTGACCTCGTGGGCTTTTTCCCACTTGAGTCCTTTGTCAACGATGCCGCTGGGCAGCATGCCCTGGTAATAGGTGGTGCCGAAAGGATAATAAACCTGACCGCCGACCGTGAGCTGCGTGGCATAGGCGCCGACATTGTTGTTGCCGGTCACACCGTAGGATACGCGGAGTTTCAGGTTGGACAGCCAGTCGAGATCCTGCATGAATTCTTCTTCGGACACCCGCCAGGCGGCAGCAGCCGAGGGGAACGAGCCCCAGCGGTTGCCCGGAGCGAACTTGGAACTGCCGTCCCGGCGGATGGCGCCGGTGAGCATGTAGCGTCCCATGAAGGAGTAGTTTGCACGCAGGGCGTACGAAAGCAGGCTGGTCTCGCTGTAGCCGGTGCCGGATCTTTGGTAGTCATATCCCTGATCGGTGGTGCCGAGGGCCCACCAGTAGGTGCCGTCCAGGACTTTCTTGTAATAGGTGTTCTGCGATTCTCCGTTGCTGTAGGCGGAAGATACCAGTCCCATCACGTTGAGATGATGTATGTCGTCGATCAACTTGTCGTAGGTGACCATGTTGTCCCAGGTGTAGCCGAAACTGTGGGACGTGTTGCGGTGCGCCTCGTTCTCGGCGCTGGCCGAAGCATTGATTTTGGTGCCCATGAAGTATCCTTCGCGCGAATAGCTAAAGGTGGGCGAGAAGGTGCTCTTAAGCGTCAGGTCTTTCAGCGGCTTCACTTGCAAATATACATTGGAGATGGCTTGCCAGCTCTTTCTGTTCTTGAACTGGTCCTCCATGTAGATGAGCGGATTGTAGGTGTAGGTGGAAAACTGGTTGTTGTCGGTGCCATATACCTGGGAGGAACCCGGAGAAATGTACAGGTTGCCGTTCTCGTCCCAAGGCTGCATGAACATATTCACATTGAAAGCACGGCTCACAGCCTCGTCACTGGCATATTCGTGGTCGGTGTAGGCCATGTTCACGCTCAGACCGGCGCTGAATATCTTGTTGATCTGGGTGTCCATGCTGCCCTTGATGGTGAACTTGCTCATCTCGTCGTTCTTGAAGATGCCCATTTCGTTCATGTAGCCCATGCCGAAGTGGTAGCCTGTCTTCTCATCGCCGCCGCTGACAGCCAGATAGTGGTTCTGCTGGCGACCGTCCTGCAGGACGAAATCTTTCCAGTCGAAAACCTTGCCCTGGGCCAGCAGGTCTTTCAATACATAGGGACTGCTGTAGTTGGTTTTCTCAACCTGCAGCAGGCATTGCCCCAAATCTCCTTGTGAGATGGACAGGACAGGCTGGCCGGTAAGGGTGCCGCCCGGGGCCAGCCCTTCGAATTTGAGGAAGCGGTACTGGTAGAATTCCCGGGCATCCATGAAGTCGGGCATGCGGGCCACTTTGTCCACACCGTAGTAGCCGTCGTAGGAGATGGTGGGTTTCTGGGAACGTTTGCCGACTTCCGCACCGCTTTTGGTGGTGACCATTACGACACCGGCCGTGGCACGGGATCCGTAAATGGCAGTAGATGATGCATCTTTCAGAATATCAATGCGCTCAATGTCCTGTGGGTTGAGAAACTCGATGTCCGAACAAATGACACCGTCCACCACGTAGATGGGATTTTGCGAGCTGTTGATGGAATTCTTGCCTCGTATTTCGATGTTCATGGTGCTGGCGGCACGACCTGTCGCCTTGGTGATGTTGACACCGGCCACGGCTCCCTGCAGCCCTTCCAGGATGGTGGGGGCACCTTTGGCATTGAGTTTCTCGTTGCCAATGGTGGCGACGGAACCCGTCAGGTCGTTCTTGCGGAGTGTGCCGTAGCCGACCACCACCACTTCTTCGATGGCCTTGCTGTCTTCTTCCATCGTGATGGACAACTGGCTTCGCTGGCCCAAGGTGAGGGTCTGCGTCTTGTAGCCCAGGAATGACAACTCCAGCTTTGAGGCGGGACTGGTGCCCGTCAGAACGAACTGGCCGTCCATGTCGGTGACGGCAACGGTCTTGCCATCGACAGAGATGGATACGCCTATCATGGGTTCTCCTTGGGCATCAACGACCTTGCCTCTTACAGTCTGTTGTGCCATGACGGTTGTCAAGGCGGTGAACATCAACAGGCAGGCAATGATTCTTTTCATGAGTGGATGCATCTTGAATTGATGAATAAAAAACGGGGCGGACGCGACAAGGTGTCCGCCCCGTATGGATGATAACGGTGAGTGACGACTTATCTGGCGAAGTGTAACTGCCCGTTCTGGATGTAAATGCCTCTGTAGGACTCGTCTACGCGCTGACCATTGAGGTTGTACATGACATCGTCGTTGATCTGACGGACAACGGTCGGCGTTTGGATGCCAACTATGAAGTTCTTCTGGCTCTTGTCCTTGCCAAGGCGGGGAGCTTCGGCGGCAGGAGCTGCAGCTGCGGCTTCAGGGGTGGTGTAGATTTCCATCCAGGCACGTTCCTGGTTGTTGCCGCTGAATACGAAACAGAAGCTGCCTTCGTAGGGTTCGTCGGTGAAATCGAGGGAAGCGAAGCAATAGCCGGCATTGTGGTAACAAGTGGTCTCATATGTGCCGGGGGCACTGGCGCTTTCTTTCACGTTCTCGGTAACGGCTACGCAGGGATCCAGCGGATATTTGGCCTGGTCGATGATGACAGTGTTGTCCATGATGCCGGTGCCGATAGAATCTGTCCATTCCCATTCGGTCACCGTGGGACCGAAGGCATAGAGGTAGGTCCAGTTGTCACCCTGAGACCAACCGTAGAAGTTGATCTTATAGACTTTGGTGCCTTCGGGGATGACCAGTTCCTGGTTGGTGTTGTTTTTGAAGTTGAGCACCTTGCCGCAATCTTCGCGGATGGTCTGGGCCTGGGTGCGGCCGCCGGTGGGTTTCAGAATGAAACCGGTTTCGACACTGTCGGCATTGAGGAACTTGACGGCTGCCTGGTCTGCGGTATTGTCGCCGGTTTCGTTCTTCAGCATGGTGTCCCAGGAGAGCTCGACAACGCCGCTCTGGGCAATTGCAGCCAGACACAAGGCTGCCATGGCAATGGAAGTAAAGACTTTCTTCATAATTTTTTTGTTTAGAAGGTTGATAAAATGTGTGATATAATCAGTTCGAATTTCCTCTCGTGTTTGTCGCAAAGATAAAGAAATATTATTCAAAATGGAGGGACGCCACCCGGATTTTTTTTTATTATTTCAAAATGATTTTGCGGACAATGGCTCCCTGGGCGGTGCTGATGCGGAGCAGGCATACCCCTGCGGGGCAACCGTCGAGGCTGAATTGTGCCCGGTTGTCGTGGGAAACGGCATGGAAACGCCTGATGCCCGAAACGTCATACACATCGATTGTCATATTGCCTGCCGGAGCATCGACCCACAGTTCACGACCGTCCAGGCAAAACTCGGCTTGGCCGGCAATGGCTGTCTTTTCGATGGCTGTCAGGCGATCGAGGGGAATGCGCGTGTATTGGGCCGCCTCCTTGTTGGTGGAGTAGCTGACATAGAGCCAACCGTCGTGAACCAGTGCTTTGGGATAGCTGTAGCCCAAGGTCTTGGACTTGCCGTCATAGCGCAGGGCAGGGTAGTCGTCGCTCTGCCCGGAGCGCAGCAGGTAGGCGCGGTCGAAGGTCTTTCCGTCCTGGCTGAGCGCCAATGTGAGGGGAACGCGCCATGTCTTGCCGGCACTGTTGGTGACCCGGCCGGGATTGTTCACCAGAAAGGCGGTGCCGTCGGGCAGGTTGCCGGCGCACTGCTTGGCCCGGGAATCGGGCATATTGGTCTTGACCGACTTGGTCCAGGTCCGGCCTTGGTCGCTGCTGACAGAAGCCAGCGTGAAATAGGACCCTTTTTGGTCGCGCATGACCATGACCAGTGTGCTGTCGGTCTGCTGAAAGAAACTAGGCTCCAATTCGACAGACTGGGATCCGTTGTCGGTGTATTGGAAGTCGCCCTTTTTCCATCCGGTGCGGCCCGTGGGGTCGTCGGTGTAGATGGGGCAGAGCTTGAGCCCCGGCTGGAAATGGGCCGCCCCGATGACACGGCCGCCGGCCAATGTGTGGGGATCCTGCTCGAAGATGCCGTTGAGCTGGGAACCATCCGCCATGGTGACATCCTGTGCCTCGGTCCACTGCAGCCCGTCGCGGCTCTCGACATAGCGGGTAAAGCCGCCGCTGTTGGCGATGTCCTGGGTGCGTACGTTGACAAAGCCTATCAGGAGACTGTCGGTGGAAAGCCAGCCGCCGGAGGCGCAATAGCCGTTTGAAACAGTGGGGCAGAGCACCATGGGCGCACTCCAGGTTTGTCCTCCGTCCTCGCTGCGGGCATAGGCCACCCAGGTGTCCTGGGCGTCTTCGTCCTTTTGCGAACTTTGCCACATGCAATAGAGCGCCCCCTTGAAGGCGGCCATGACAACGCCGTTGGCATAATGGTCGGTATTGTCCGTGGCGGAGAACACCGTGACGGTTTCTGCGCCGGGAGCCCGGTCGAGGCCCATGGTTTCTTTTTGTGATGCGTCGAACAGGCCGTCGGCGATTTGGAAGGGCGCATCATCGGCCATGACAGAGACACTGGCCAGCGCCAGCATGAGAGTGATCAGGTTCTTCTTCATACATTCATTTGTTTTTTATGGACTGCAAACGGACGGACAATGGCTCAGAAGCGGTTTTTCCAGCGTTGGCGCAGGAAGTCGCGGAGTTTGTTCTCGGCGGGGTTGTCCTGGGGCTGCCAGACGGGGCGGCCCTGCATTTCGGGCGGCAGGTACTGCTCTTCGACGAAATGCCCCGGAAAATCGTGGGGGTATTTGTATTCGGCGCCGTAGCCCAGGTTTTTCATCAGCTTGGTGGGGGCGTTGCGCAGGTGGAGCGGCACGGGCAGGTTGCCTGTCTGGCGCACGGTTTCCAGGGCACCGTCCACGGCCAGGTAGGCCGAGTTGCTCTTGGGGCTGGAGGCCAGATAGACGGTGGTCTCCGACAGGATGATGCGCCCTTCGGGCCAGCCGATCTTGTGGATGGCGTCGAAGCAGGCGTTGGCCAGCAGCAGAGCATTGGGATTGGCCAGCCCGATGTCTTCGGAGGCCAGGATGAGCAGGCGCCGGGCGATGAATTTGGGGTCTTCGCCGCCTTCGATCATGCGGGCCAGTCAATAGACGGCCGCATCGGGATCGCTGCCCCGGACCGACTTGATGAATGCCGAAATGATGTCGTAGTGCATCTCGCCGTTCTTGTCGTAGGCCATCGGGTTTTCCTGCAGCCGTTCCACGACAGTTTGGTTGTTGATGACGACGGGCTGTCCGGGATCCTCGGCCTGGCACATGAGCTCGATGATGTTGAGCAGTTTGCGGGCGTCGCCCCCGGCGAAACGGAAGAGATTGTCTTTTTCTTCGATGCGTATGTCTCTTTCCTTCAGCTCTTTGTCTTCGGTGATGGCACGCTGGAGCAGGGCGTCCAGGTCGTCGTTTTCCAGGGGTTTGAGCACATATACCTGACAACGTGAGAGCAGGGGCGTGATCACCTCGAAGGATGGATTCTCGGTGGTGGCACCCACCAGGACGATGGTGCCGTTCTCGACGGCCGAGAGCAGGGAGTCTTGCTGGGCTTTGTTGAAGCGGTGGATTTCATCGATGAAAAGGATCGGGGTCTTGCCTTCGAAGAAGAGGCTGTTGCGGGCTTTCTCGATGACGTCGCGCACTTCCTTGACCCCGGAGGTGACGGCGCTCAGCGTGAAGAAAGGACAGGCCAGCTGGGTGGCCACGATGCGTGCCAGGGTGGTCTTGCCCACTCCCGGAGGTCCCCATAATATAAAGGAGGACAGCCGGCCGCTGTCGATCATTTTGCGCAAAACGGCTCCCTGTCCGACCAGATGCTGCTGGCCGACATAGTTGTCCAGGGAGGACGGACGCATTCTTTCCGCCAGAGGTTGCGACATGACTTTCCTTTCTATGACCGGTCTGCAAAAATAAGAATAATTTTGCGATTGCGACCCTTTGTAGCGGACCAAAATAATTATGGGAGGAAATAATTGCCGAACGAAAATAAAGTTGTAATTTTGCTGCGCTTTAATCGCAAAAAAGAGGAATCATCAATTCAACCCAATCATGAAGAAATACAACTTTTACGCCGGTCCCTCGATCCTGAGTGAGTATGCTATCAAGAAGACTGCCGAAGCGGTCATTGATTTTGCCGGAACCGGTCTGTCGCTGATGGAAGTGTCCCACCGTGGCAAGGAATTCACCGCCGTTATCAATGAGGCCCGCGCGCTCATCAAGGAGCTGCTGCAGATCCCCGAAGATTTCGATGTCGTCTTTTTGGGCGGCGGCGCCAGCATGCAGTTCTGCATGGCTCCCTACAACTTCCTGGAAAAGAAGGCCGCCTTCCTGGACACCGGCACCTGGGCCTCCAAGGCCATCAAGGAAGCCAAGATCTTCGGCGAGGTGAATGTCGTCGCTTCTTCCAAGGCCGACAACTACACCTATATCCCCAAGACTTACGAAGTGCCTGCCGATGTGGATTATTTCTACTATTGCACCAACAATACCATCTACGGTACGGAGACCCACAAGGACCTGTCGTTCGGCAATATTCCCGTTATCGCCGACATGTCGTCCGACATCTTCTCCCGTCCGATCGACTTCACGCACTACGACCTGATCTTCGCCGGTGCCCAGAAGAACCTGGCTCCCGCCGGTGTCACCCTGGTCATCGTCCGCAAGAGTGCCCTGGGCCGTGTGAGCCGTCCCATCCCCACCATGCTCGACTACCGTACGCATGTGGACAAGGAATCGATGTTCAACACGCCTCCTGTGCTGCCCATCTTCACGGCACTGCAGACGGCCAAGTGGTATCAGCAGCTGGGTGGTGTGGAAGCCATCTACAAGATCAACATGGAAAAAGCCGGCATCCTCTACGATGAAATCGACAACAACCGTATGTTCAAGGGTACTGTCACCTGCAAGGAAGACCGTTCCATCATGAACGTCTGCTTTGTCATGGCCGACGAGTACAAGGACCTGGAGGAAGATTTCGCCAAGTTCGCCGCCGAGGCAGGTATGGTCGGTATCAAGGGTCACCGTTCGGTGGGCGGCTTCCGCGCCTCCATCTACAACGGCATGCCGCTGGCCGGTGTCCAGGCCCTGGTTGACACAATGAAGAAATTTGCTGCAACAAGATAACAGACTAACAAAACATTATGAAGGTTTTAGTTGCTACTGACAAGCCTTTCGCCCCCGTGGCCGTGAAAGGCATCAAGGAAGTGCTCGACAAGGCAGGCTATGAAATGGTGCTGCTCGAAAAATACGGTGACAAGGCCAATTTTGTAAAGGCTGCCGCCCAGGCCGATGCCATCATCATCCGCAGCGACGTGGTCGATGAGGAAGTGCTGGCTGCCGCTTCTCAGCTCAAGATCGTGGTCCGCGCCGGCGCCGGCTATGACAATGTCGATCTGGCCGCCGCCACCAAGCATGGTGTCTGTGTGATGAACACCCCCGGACAGAACTCCAACGCTGTGGCCGAACTGGCCCTGGGCCTGATGGTCTATGCTGTCCGCAACCTCTACAACGGCACTTCCGGTACTGAGCTGAAGGGTAAGAAACTGGGTATCCACGCCTATGGCAATGTCGGTCGCAACGTGGCCCGCATCGCCAAGGGCTTCGGCATGGAAGTCTATGCCTACGACGCCTATGTGCCCGCGGAGGCCATGAAGCAGGAAGGCATCGTCCCCGTTGCCAGCGCCGAGGAACTGTACAGCACTTGCAACATCGTGTCGCTGCATATTCCGGCCACCGACGAGACCAAGAATTCGATCAATGCCGACCTGGTGGGCAAGATGCCGAAAAACGGCGTGCTGATCAACACGGCCCGCAAGGAAGTCATCGACGAGACTTCGCTGCTGATGCTCATGGAAAGCCGTTCCGACATCAAGTACATGACCGATGTCATGCCGGCTGCCGATGCCAAATTCGCCTCGAAGTTCCCCGACCGCTATTTCGCCACTCCCAAGAAAATGGGTGCCCAGACGGCTGAGGCCAACATCAACGCCGGTATCGCCGCCGCTTGTCAGATCGTTGATTTCCTGGAGAATGGCAACGAGAGATTCCGCGTGAACAAATAAAAACCGGTGGCACCTGCCCGGTGCGCCGCCAAAACCGAAAATATGGCAAAAGTAAAACCTTTCAGAGGTTGGAGGCCACCTGTCGACTTAGTCGAACAGGTGGTTTCGCGTCCTTATGACGTGTTGAACTCCGAAGAAGCCCGTCAAGAGGCTGGTGACAACGAAAAGTCACTGTATCACATCATTAAGCCTGAAATCGATTTCCCGCAGGGGACCGATGAACACGACCCCAAAGTCTATGACAAGGCTGTGGAGAACTTCCGCAAATTCCGCGAGAAGGGCTGGCTCAAGCAAGACGACAAGGAGTTGTACTATATCTATGCCCAAACCATGAACGGCCGCACCCAATACGGCCTGGTGGTCTGTGCCAATGTCGAGGACTACATGACGGGCGTGATCAAGAAACACGAACTGACCCGGCGCGACAAGGAGGAGGACCGCATGAAGCACGTCCGCATCAACAGTGCCAATATCGAGCCGGTCTTCTTCGCCTATCCCGCCCAGGCCGAGCTGGACGCCATCGTGAGCGAATGGACTAAAAAACAGCCCGAATACGATTTCGTGGCCCCTGACGGCTTCGGCCATCACTTCTGGGTGATTGACGACGATCGGACCATTGCCCGCATTACGGCTATTTTTGCCGCCATGCCTTCGCTCTATATCGCCGACGGCCATCACCGCACGGCGGCTGCAGCCTTGGTGGGCAACGAGCGCCGTCTGGCCAATCCCCATCATCGCGGCGACGAGGAATACAATTATTTCCTGGCGGTCTGCTTCCCCGACAACCAGCTCAACATCATCGACTACAACCGTGTGGTGAAGGATTTGAACGGGCTGGACACCCAGGCTTTTCTCAAGGCCCTGGAAGCTGATTTTGAGGTGGAATGCCAAGGCAAGGAGATATATCATCCCAAGGCTTTGCACAACTTCGCCCTCTATGTCGAAGGGCAGTGGTATTCGCTGACAGCCAAGCCGGGCCGTTACGACGACCAGGATCCCATCGGGGTGTTGGATGTGACCATATCGTCCAACCTGATACTGGACAAGATTCTGGGCATCAAGGACCTGCGTAGCGACAAACGTATTGATTTCGTCGGTGGCATCCGCGGACTGGGTGAACTGGTACGCCGGGTGGACAGCGGTGAAATGAAGGCAGCCCTGGCCCTGTATCCCGTATCGATGAAACAGCTCATCGACATCGCGGACAGCGGCAACATCATGCCTCCCAAGACCACCTGGTTCGAACCCAAGCTGCGCAGCGGTCTGGTGATCCACACCTTCTAAGCGCGCCGCAACAGCCAGCAGCCGTGTCGGACAGCTACCGGACCATAGCCGCTCCTTCGGAGGGCCTTTACAAGGACAAGGGCAGTCGCTTCCTGTCGTTCGCCTTCGAGGTGGACAGCCCCGGGCAGGCCATGGAACAGGTGAATGTCTTCCGCAAGAAATACCACGATGCCCGGCATGTGTGTTTTGCCTACAGCGTGGGCGTGGAACAACCCCAGACTCGCGCCGGCGACGACGGTGAGCCCTCTGGTACGGCCGGTCGTCCCATCCTGGGACAGATCAGTTCCTACGGCCTGAACAATGTCCTCATCATCGTGGTGCGCTATTTCGGCGGTATCCTTTTGGGCACGGGCGGCCTGACGGTGGCCTACAAGACCGCGGCCTCCGAGGCCTTGGCGGCGGCCACCATAGTGGAAAAGACTGTGGAGACCACCTTGACGGTGAGTTGTGATTATCTCAGCATCAACGACCTGATGAAGTTGGTCAAGGAAGAGAAACTGCCGGTCACCGACCCGGTCTATGACCAGACCTGCCGTCTGGGCATCCGTTGCCCCCAATCGGAGCGGGACCGCCTGGTGGCCCGTCTGGAAAAGATTGAATCATTGCGAATTGAGCATGAAAGTTGAACGCAACATACTGATCAAGAACAAGAAGGCTTCTTTCGACTATATCCTGCTGGAGACTTACACGGCGGGAATGGTGCTGACGGGAACCGAGCTGAAATCCATCCGGCTGGGCAAAGCCAGCCTGACGGACAGTTATGTCACGTTCTATGCCGGCGAGCTCTGGGCCAAGGGTATCCAGATCTCGGTCTATGAAAACGGCACCTACAACAACCACCATCCCAAGCGCGACCGCAAACTGCTGCTCACGCGTCGGGAACTGCGCAAGATAGAGCGTCAGACCAAAGAAACCGGTTTTACGATTGTCCCCACCAAGATGTTTATCAACGATAAGGGATGGGTGAAACTGGAAATAGCCGTGGCCAAGGGCAAGAAAGCCTACGACAAACGTGAAACCCTCAAGGAAAAGGACGACCGTCGCCTGATGGACCGGGCTTTCAAGAGCCGGCTGTCTTAATTTTAAGAAGGATATACACTCGTATTTGCAATTAACGTCGTCCTCGAAAGTATTATGTACTTATTACAGGGGGCATATTAATATTGTCTTAATTTTTTTTTTCTATTGCAAAATAGTCATATATTTTTTTTGTCCGATATATTTTTCTTAGTAGATTTACAGCCGAATAATTAGACGTGTTGTTTTATATATCATGAGGCTTGTTTTATGAAGAACAGAAGTTTTTTATTCATTGTGGGGTTGTCACTAGTTGTTGGATTTCAATCTGTTTATGCTGAATCCATGTTTGGTAGATTCTTCCCGGAAGAGGGATATGAGGTCGCTTATCTTATTGAACCTGCATTTGGTCAGCCAGAAGGCTTTTCCATCAGTAAGAATAGTAAGGGATATACGCTAACAGTTAAAACTGTTTCGAATTGGAAAAAGGTCAATGACGAGGCCGATCGTCTCAGCAAAGAAACTGTCATCAGTATCAAAAGCACTCAATCTCTTAGCGCAGACGAGCAGCAGCGTATCCGCGAAAACAATAGGCAGGCCTTTAAGAACATCAGTAAAATGATAGTTTCTAAAATAAGAATCGAAGAAAAAGTGGTTTTTATCGGAGAAGAGACTGCACGAAAGATGATGGAGTTGTTAAAGGCTGAAGCAGAATCATCAGAACAAAATACCAATCGATTGGATGGCAATGTGATCACAATCGCTTATCCGAAAGATGGAGAATACTGCAAAATATCATTTTGAGAGTCTTGTGGCAAATAGCTGATACATCGTCAATAGCATAGGTTAGCCAGCGTTTTGTCATCATCGGGTTGTCCTTCAAACATTAAAGGACACTGCTCAAATAAAAGAGGTCGACCTTTTGGTCGACCTCTGTGCTTGATTCAATGCATTTGCTTATTCCTGCAGAGCAGGCAGTGTGGCATACTGCTTGGAATAGCGCAGATGTTGCTCTATGTAGCCTTCGTTGTAGTCTATCTTTACATCCACCAGTTTCTGGCCTTCATAGACGGGCTTGAAGACCGGGTTGACAAAGCCCTTGTAGGCGGTCATGTCCAGTTTGGAGTAGCGCTCCAGGATTTCTTTGTGCAGCTCTTGGTCGATGTTGACGGCATAGGTCTCCACCAGCAGCTGGGCAGCCTGATAATCGCCTTCCGACTTGCAGCGCTGGATTTCGGCCAGCAACTGGCCAAAGCATTCACGCAGGGCCTTGTAGTCGTGGATATACATGTAGGTTTTGCCGTCGCGCTTGCGCAGCTCGGCCACTTTGGGACCGCCGTAGGTCAGCACCCAGTTGGCTACCAGCGCACGGTTGCGCATGTGGGCTTCTTCGATCTGGTTGCCCAATTCGATGCGGCGCAACTGGGTGAGCGCACCGTTCATCATGTATTCGTAATACTCGGCTTTGTAGGCTTCGTCGTTGGGCAGGATACCCAGCTCGACCAGTTTCTTGTCGCCCAGGAAGTAGAGGCCGAACAGATCGGCACGGGCTTCCTCCATGGTCGATTGATAGGATTTCATCGCGTTGGGGTCCACGCCGGGCAGCAACTGGCCGGAGGCATGGCCCAGGCACTCGTGCAGGTCGGTGTGCAGGTTGTCGGTGATGGAACCGTATTTGTTGTAGAGGGCGATTTCCTTCTTGCTCCACATGAACTCCTCGTTGTAGCCGCTGCCGATGGCTGCTTTGCTATAGGCATCGGTGATGTTCTCGATGGTGACCGATTTGGAACCGTAGTCGCGGCGGATCCAGTCGGCATTGGGCAGGTTGATGCCGATGGGCGTGGTGGGGTAGCAGTCGCCGCCCAGCATGGCCACGGTGATGACCTTGGCCGAAACGCCTTTCACCTCTTTCTTGCGGAAGCGGGGATCGATCGGGGCGTGGTCTTCAAACCACTGGGCGTTCTCGCTGATGACCTGCGTGCGGTGCGAAGCGGCCAGGTTCTTGAAGTTGACGGTGCTTTCCCAACTCGACTTGATACCGATGGGATCGCCGTAGTTTTCGATGAATCCGTTGACAAAATCCACCTGCGACTGGGTGTCCTGCAGCCAGAGGATGTTGTACTGGTCGAAAGTGCGCAGGTCGCCGCTGCGGTAGTATTCAACCAGCTTGGCGATGGTGGCTGCCTGGGCCGGGTTCTCGGCCACGGTCTGGGCCCTTTCCAGCCAATAGACGATTTTTTCGATGGCAGGACTGTACATGCCGCCTACTTTCCAGACTTCTTCCTGGAGCCGGCCGTCCTTCTTGACCAAGCGGCTGTTCAGCCCGTAGGAGATGGGTTGGGGATCGTTGGGATCGGCCATGTCGGCATAGAATTTTTCGGCTTCTTTCTGGCTGACGTTCAGATAGTAGTTGTTGGCCGAAGTAAGCAGCAGATCTTCACCCTCTTTCTGGTTGACACGCTTGGCGGCCACCTCAGGATTGAAGATGATGGGCTCGAGGCAGACCAGCAGTTCGTCCGTGGGCAGGTCGAGCTGCTGCTGGGGCGTGGCGGCCAGGGCTTGGGCAAAGAACTCGGCCGAGAAACCGGGTGTGAACTTGTCGGTGGCGTAGTGGTGATGGATGCCGTTGGATACCCAGACGCGCTTCAGATAGACGACGAAAGCGTCCCAGTCGTCGCCGCTCTTTTCGATGTCGGCATATTGGTAGATGGCTTCCAGGGTGTGGCGCACCAGCAGGTTGTAGCGGCAATTCTGGTCGTAGAGGATGTCGCGTCCGTAGAGGGCGGCCTGGCTCAGGTCGTAGATGAGTTCTTTCTGCCGCAGGGAGAGGTCTTCGAAACCAGGCACCTGGTAGTGCAGGATTTCCATGTCGGCGAAACGGTCGGCCTTGTAATTAAAGTCGTCTTTTGTGTTGTGCTGGCAAGCGCAGCTAATCAATGCAATCATGCTGAGGTAGAAAAGTTTCTTCATATTGTTGAATTGTTTTCGATAGACTGTTGCTAATTCTTTCATTACGAGTGAATTGCCTTGTCTATTAGATAGGCGTCGAGCAGGGTGATGGCAGTCATGGCTTCCACTACGGGCAGGGCACGGGGCAGGACGCAGGGGTCGTGCCGGCCTTTGATTTGCAGACTGGCAGGCTGGCCGTCGGCGGTGACGGTCTGCTGTGGCTGGCTGATGCTGGCGATGGGTTTGAAGGCCAGGTTGAAATAGATGTCCTCCCCGTTGGAGATGCCGCCCTGTATGCCGCCGCTGTGGTTGCTGGCGGTGCGGATGCGTCCGTTGTCTGTGCAGAAGGCATCGTTGGCCTGGCTGCCGGGCAGGCTCACATCGAAGCCGCTGCCGTATTCAAAGCCTTTGCAGGCTGGGATGGACAGCATGGCGGCGGCCAGCATGGCCTGGAGTTTGTCATAGACGGGCTCTCCCCAGCCGGCAGGGACGCCTTTGACGATACAGTGCACCCAGGCCCCCAGGCTGTCGCCGGCCGCTTTGGCCCGGGCCAGTGCCTCGGTCATGGCCAAAGCTGCCTGGGCGTCGGGACAATGGAGTTCATTGCCGGCAGCGACGGCTGTGTCGAACGTAGTGCCGGAGGCCAGGCCGACGTTTCCTATGCGGGTGGTGAAGGCTTCGATGCTTATCTGTTTGTCGCGCAGTACCATCCGGGCAAAGGCGCCGGCTACGATGCGGGCGGCCGTTTCACGGGCCGAGGCGCGTCCGCCGCCCCGGTGGTCGCGGATGCCGTATTTGCAGCTGTAGGTGTAGTCGGCATGGGAAGGCCGGTAGAGTTGGCGCAGGTTGTCGTAGTCTTCGCTGCGCGTGTTGCCGTTGCGGATGACAAAACCGATGGGCGTGCCGGTGGTGCGTCCTTCGAAGATGCCCGACAGCAGCTCCACCTGGTCGGCTTCGCTGCGGGCTGTCGTCAGGGCGGACTGCCCGGGACGACGCCGGTCCATCTCATGGCGAATCAGGTCGTAATCGACGGCAACGCCGGCCGGACAGCCGTCAATCACGCCGCCGATGGCCGGACCATGGGATTCCCCGAAAGTGGTCAGCCGGAAAATGTGTCCGAAAGTGTTGCCCATGACTCAGTCACAATTGTCGCAACCGCAGTTGGAAGGACAGCCTTCGTCTTTGTTGCAGCCGCCTTGGCAGCCTTGGCAACCGCCCTGGCAGGGGTGGAGCAGCTGTTCCATCTCTTCGTCGGTGCTTTCCCTGACTTCGAGCACTTTGCCGATGAAGTGCAGGTCTTCGCCGGCCAGCGGGTGGTTGAAGTCCATCTTGACATGTTCGTCGGTGATCTCCATGACAATGCCGTCAAGACGCTGTCCGTCGGCGGTCATCATGGGCACCATCCGATCGACGGCGATGTGCTCGCTGTCGAACTTTCCGTCGATCTCGAAAATACTTTTGGGCAACTGGGCGACATGCTCTTCCATGTACTCGCCGTAGGCTTGGGCGCAGGGCAGGACGAAATCGAAGCTGTCGCCTTGGCCGAGACCTTTGAGCCGGGCTTCAAATGCTTCGAGCATCATGCCCATGCCGAACACGAATGTCAGGGGCCGCTCGGCGGTGGCTTGTTCCATCAGTTCGGGCTCGCTGCCTTCTTCTCCGCCCACGTAGAGGTCGTAAGAGAGGGCTACAAATTTCTTGTCTTCAATTTTCATGGGGTGGGTATGTAATCGATTACGAAACAAAAGTACGGCAAAACGAGGGCTTTTGCAAAAAATCTTTTGCGATTGCGCGCGCCGGGAGTTATCTTTGTATCTCGTTTCGGATATGAACAAGGTGTTGCGAAAAGTAATGACGGTGTGGCTGCTGCTGGCGGCAGGCTGCGGCTTGTCTTATGCCCAGATGCCCATCATGGGCTCTCCGGACGCCGGCCCGTCGCGAGAACGTGGCTCGCGTGGCGGTGCTCGCGGCGAAACCAGTGGCGCAACCGCTACGACCAAGCAGCTGGCCGTCCGTTTCAAGACCCTCCGTATCGACGATATGCTGGGTGAACACATCGCCACCGATATCGACACGGCCAACCTCAATTTCCAGAACACGGCTCTGCCGGAACGGAAATCGACCGTGGCCGCCTCCTATCTGGCCAATCTGGGCTCGCCCTTCCAGTCGATGGTCTATGCCGACCGTCGTGCGGAGGAACGTTTCCTGTTCATGCAACCCTACGACCAGTGGAAGGAAGCCAACGACGAGTGGGTCTGGATCAACGTGACCCGTCCGTACACCAACGGCACTTATTTTACCACCGTGGGCAACGATTATTCCCAGGAAGAGGATTTCCGCTTCTATTTCTCGGCCAACATGAACAAAAACTGGAACATCGGGGCCGACTACGAATCGATCCTGGCGCGCGGTTACTACACGAGTCTGGCTACCCGCGACAAGGTGGTCCATCTGTTCACCAACTACCAGACCCCCCGCTACGAGCTGTTTGCCCGTGGTTCCTATCACCGGTTCGAGAACTACGAGAACGGTGGCATCACCAACGACGACTACATCACCCGGCCCTTGGAAATGAGCGGCGGTTACCGGGAATACGAAAGCCTGAACATTCCCGTGTCGCTGGCCAACACCTTCAACCTGACCGTCTATCGCGACTTGTTCCTCAATCATAAGTACCACCTGGGCTTCATGCGCGAGCAAATTGTGGACGAGGACACGAGCGAGGTGTTCGTGCCCGTGACCAGCCTGATCCACACGTTCCAACTGGACCAGGGACGCAAGAACTACGATTCGCGCACGGCCAACCAGCCATATTACAGCCAGGCCTACATCGACGGCACCCATACGGCCGATTCGGCGGCTTTGCTCACGATGCGCAATGTGCTGGGCCTGTCGTTGCGCGAGGGTTTCCATTCCTGGGCCAAATTCGGCCTGACGGCGTATGCCATGCACGAATACCGCCGCTATGCCACTCTCTCGAGCGAGGCTTTGCCGGATTCCAGCGAGCTGGATCCTTTCCGTCAGGCGGTGCTGCATCACGAAAACCTGCTATGGGCGGGTGGCCGGCTGACATCCACGCAGGATTCCATCTTCCAGTTCGATGCCGATGCCCGGCTGTGCCTCCTGGGCAACATCGGCGACTTTGACGTCAATGGCCGGCTGAAGTCGCATTTCCGGCTGTGGAAGCAGCTTGTCGGAGTGGAAGCCAATGCCCGGGTCACCAACAGCCGGCCCGATTATTTCCTCAGACATTTCCATTCCAATCACTATACATGGACCAACACGCTCGACAATATCTACAAAGCACGGCTGGAAGGCCGGTTGCAGATTCCCTCGCTGGGCACGGACCTGAAAGTGGGGGTGGAGAATGTGAGCAATTACGTCTATTTCAACACTTTGGCCAAACCTCAGCAGTACAACGGACAGTTGCAGGTGCTCTACACCGAGTGGAAACAGCACCTGGGCTACAAATTGATCAATTTCGATTTCGACGTCGTGGGCCAGGTCTCGAGCAACGAAAGCGTGCTGCCGCTGCCCCGGGTGGCCGCATATGCCGACCTCTACATCAAGACCATGTTTTCCAAGGTGATGACAGCCCATATCGGGGTGGATTGCCGTTATTACACTTCGTACTACATTCCGGCCTATTCGCCGGCCCTGGGCATGTATCATCTGCAAACTGAGAAGCAGGTGGGCGACTATCCTTTCATGAACGCCTACGCCAATTTCCATTTGAAACGGGCCCGCTTCTTTATCATGTATGTCCACGGCAGCCGCTGGTTTGCCGAACCGAACTATTTCAATGTGTTGCACTATCCGCTGAATCCGGCTTCGGTCAAGGCCGGCATCTCCTGGAATTTCTATGATTAATCCTATGGAAGTTGTCAACGATCGTCGGAAAGCCGGGGAACGGATAGAGGCGCTGCGCGAGCGGCTGCGTCGGGCCGACCACGACTATTATGTGCTGTCGGCTCCGGATTTGAGCGATTTCGAGTACGATGCCCTGATGCGCGAGCTGCAGCAGTTGGAGGCGGCCTGGCCGGAGTTTTTCGATGCGGATTCCCCCACGCAGCGGGTGGGCAGCGACCTGAGCGAAGGATTCAGGCAGGAAGCCCATCACTGGCCCATGCTCTCGCTGGGCAACACCTACTCCCTGGCCGAAGTGGAGGCTTTTTTCCAGCGGACGGCCAAATTGCTGGACGATGATTTCGAGATAGTCTGCGAACTCAAGTTCGACGGCACTTCCATTTCGCTGACCTATGAGCACGGCCGTCTCACCAAGGCCCTCACCCGTGGCGACGGGCAGCGGGGCGACAATGTGACGCGCAATGTCCGCACCATCCGCAGCATCCCTCTCCAATTGCGGGGGGAGGGATATCCCGACTTTTTCGAGATGCGGGGCGAGGTGCTCATGCCCTGGCAGGTGTTCGAGGACCTGAACCGCGAGCGGGAGCAGAACGAGGAACCGCTTTTTGCCAATCCGCGCAATGCGGCATCCGGCACCTTGAAACAGTTGAATCCCCAGGTGGTGGCTTCCCGCCGGCTGGATGCCTATCTCTATTATATGCTGGGCGACAAACTGCCCGGCGACAGCCATTACGACAACCTGCAAATGGCCCGTCAGTGGGGTTTCCACGTGTCGGACGCCATGAAAAAATGCAGGACGTTGGAAGAAGTGTCGGCCTTTATCAGCTATTGGGATACGGAGCGCAAGAACCTGCCCTTTGCCACGGATGGCATTGTATTGAAAGTGAATTCCCTGGCACAGCAGGAGCAGCTGGGTTACACGGCCAAGTCGCCGCGCTGGGCCATCGCCTACAAATTTCAGGCCGAGCGGGCACGTACCCGGCTCAATTCGGTCGATTTCCAAGTGGGTCGCACCGGCATCGTCACACCCGTGGCCAACCTCGATGCAGTCCAGCTGTCGGGTACGACGGTCAAGCGGGCCACCTTGCACAATGCCGATTTCATCGAAAACCTGGATTTGCACATCGGCGACATGGTCTATGTGGAGAAGGGCGGTGAAATCATTCCCAAGATAGTGGGGGTGGATCTGGACCACCGTTCCGGCGCCAAGGTCGAAAAGGTCCGTTTTGTGGTCGCTTGCCCTGAATGCGGGGCACCGCTCATGCGTGAAGAGGGCGAGGCCGCCTGGATTTGTCCCGACTGGCAGCACTGTCCGCCGCAAATCAAGGCGCGACTGGTGCATTTCGCTTCGCGGCGTGCCATGAACATCGAAGGCTTGGGCGACGAGACGGTCGATTTGATGTATCGCAACGGCAACTTGAGGGATATCACAGACATCTATCGCCTGACGGTGGAGGATATAGCCTCGCTGGAGCGTCTGGGTGAAAAATCGGCCCGCAACCTGATGGCCCAGATAGAGCAGTCGCGTCAGGTGCCTTTCGAGCGAGTGCTGTTTGCCCTGGGCATCCGCTATGTGGGTGAGTCGGTGGCCAAGAAACTGGCCTTCGCCTTCCGCGATATCGACACACTTGCCAATGCCTCATTCGAGCAGTTGGCCGCGGTCGATGAAATAGGGGAGAAGATCGCCGGCAAATTGAAGGATTTCTTCGCCTCGCCCCTGAGCCGCCGGCAAATAGAAACCTTGAAATCGTTCGGCTTGCAGTTTGCCCTGGCCCAGGACGTGGGACGGCCCGCCTCGGATCTGCTGCAAGGCAAGACCATCGTCATCAGCGGCACGTTCGACCATCATTCGCGTGACGAGTACAAGGCCATGATCGAAGCCCACGGCGGCAAGAACGCCGGTTCGGTCTCGTCCAAGACCGATTTCATCCTGGCCGGCGAAAACATGGGGCCTGCCAAGCTGGAAAAGGCGCAGGCCCTGGGCATCCGGCTGGTCGATGAGAACGAATTCCTGGCCATGATAGCCGGCTCCGCTCCGGCTGCCCCGGCCGCTGGCCCGGACTCCGCTGCGGTTGACCCCGCACTGGCTACGATTACCCCAGCACCGGATGTCGTCCCCGCTCCGGCACCGGCTGCCGCGAAAGCCCAGGGCGAAGCCTTTATGAACAGTTTGTTTGACGATATGGAATCATGATCAGTTGTTTTCTCAAATACAGGACCCGGGCGGCCCGTCGCCGGCCCCGCAAGCGCCAGTGGATGGAATATGCCGCCGTCGGCAGGGTGGCTTTGCTGTTCGATTACGCCGACTATGAGAAGGCCATGGCTGTCAAGGCCCAATTGGAGGCCGACGGCAAACAGGTGCGTGCCTGGAGCTATACCGAAGTCGAAATGAGCGACACAGAGATGAGCCCCAGCCTCCGTGTGTTGAACAACAGCCATTTGAATTTCTTTTTCCTGCCCAAGAAATACATCCTGGACGATTATCTGGGCTATCCGGCCGACTTGCTGCTCGACCTGTCGCAGCACGCCAATCCGCTGACAGAGTACCTGACGGCTGTGTCGCAGGCTCCATTCCGCACCGGTTTCAAGGTGGATTGTCCGCGTATCTACGATTTTGTCCTGGACATCCGTCCCACCGCCTACGATTTGCAGGAAAATGCCGACAGCCTGCTTTTTTATCTGAGAAACCTTAAATTAAAGAACTAAAATCCGTATCTTTGCCGCTTGAATCAGAAGCTAGGCAAAACACATTCTATGGAGTCTTCGATCATCAGCAAGTTGACAGGCATGGGAGTCGCCTTGATCACTCCCTTCAGGCAGGATGACAGCATCGATTTCGATGCGCTCGGAAAGCTGGTGGATTACCAGATCCAGAACAAGGCCGACTATCTGGTCGTGCTGGGGACGACGGCCGAAACCCCGACACTGAGCAAGGAAGAGAAAGACAGTATCGTCGAGTTCGTCAAGCATCGCGTGAACGGACGCCTGCCCATCGTCCTGGGTTGCGGCGGCAACTGTACGGCCAATGTCGTCAAGGAATTGCAGACCGCCCATTTCGACGGCATCACCGCCATCCTGTCGGTGACCCCCTATTACAACAAACCCTCGCAGGAGGGCATCTACCAGCACTACAAAGCCATCGCACAGGCCACGCCGCTGCCGGTGATCATGTACAACGTGCCCGGCCGGACGGGCGTGAACATGACCGTGGAGACCACATTGCGCCTGGCCCGTGAATTCGACAATATCGTAGCCGTGAAGGAAGCCTCCGGCAACATCAACCAGATGAACAACATCATCAAGAACAAACCGCGCGATTTCATGGTGATCTGCGGCGACGACGGCATTGCCTTCCCTTTGCTCACCTTGGGCGCCGTCGGGGTGATTTCGGTGATCGGCAACGCTTTCCCCAAGGAATTCAGCCGCATGGTGCGCCTGGCTTTGAACGGCGATTTCGACAACGCCCTGCTCATCCATCACCGCTTCACGGATATGTTCGACCTGTTGTTTGTCGATGGCAATCCGGCCGGTGTGAAATGCATCCTCAGTGCCATGGGCTTTATCGAGAACAAACTGCGTCTGCCCCTGGTGCCGACGCGCCTGACCACCTACGAGAAAATCAGGGAGGTCCTGATGAGTTTGAGTATTAAATGTTAAGTTAGCTATGAATATCTCCTATACCTGGTTGAAGGATTTCGTGAATTTCGACCTCAGTCCCGTCGAGACGGCCGATGTGTTGACCTCCATCGGTCTGGAAAACGGTCCTGTCGAGATGATAGAATCGGTCAAAGGCGGGCTGGAAGGCCTGGTCATCGGCAAGGTGCTCACGTGCGAGCCTCATCCCGATTCGGACCACCTGCATGTGACTCGTGTCGATGTCGGGCAGGAAAGCCCTTTGGATATCGTCTGCGGCGCCCCCAATGTGGCTGCCGGCCAGAAAGTGGTGGTGGCCACCATCGGCACCAAGCTGTATCAGGGCGATGAGAGTTTCACCATCAAGCGTTCCAAAATCCGTGGCCAGGAGTCTTTCGGCATGATCTGCGCCGAGGACGAGATCGGTATCGGCAACGACCATTCCGGCATCATCGTGCTGCCCGAGGAGGCTCCTGTAGGCATGCCGGCCAAGGAGTGGTACCATCTGGAGACCCAGGCTGTGTTGGAAGTCGATATCACCCCCAACCGCGCCGATGCCACCTCCCATTACGGGGTGGCCCGCGACCTGTATGCCTGGCTCAAGTCGCAGGGCAAGGACGTCAAACTGACCCGCCCTTCGGTCGATGCCTTCAAAGTCGATAACCACGACCTGCCCATCTCGGTCAAGGTGGAAAACACCGAGGCCTGTCCGCGTTATGCCGGCGTGAGCCTGACCCATGTCAAGGTGCATGAATCGCCCAAATGGCTGCAGGACCGTCTGCGCCTGATCGGGTTGCATCCCATCAACAATGTGGTGGATATCACCAACTACCTGCTGCATGAAACCGGCCAGCCCCTGCATGCCTTCGATGCCGACAAGATCAAAGGCCGTCAGATTGTGGTCAAGACCATGGGCGGTCGCAAGTTCACCACCCTGGACGGGGTGGAACGCACGCTCGACGAGCGCGACCTGATGATTTGCAACGCCGAGGAGCCGATGTGTATCGGCGGTGTGTTCGGCGGTCTTGATTCGGGAGTGACCGAAAAGACCACCTCTGTATTTATCGAGAGCGCCTACTTCAATCCGGTCTGGGTGCGCAAGACGGCCCGTCGCCACGGACTGAACACCGATGCGTCCTTCCGCTTCGAGCGCGGCATCGATCCCCACAATACCCTCTATGTCCTCAAGCGTGCAGCCTTGATGATGAAGGAATTGGCCGGCGCTGAGGTCTCGAGCGAAATCGAGGATGTGTATCCCGTGCCCATCGAGGATTTCCGTGTGACACTTAGCTACGAAAAGTGCCGCCGGTTGATTGGCAAGGATATCGAACACCAGGTCATCAAGAATATTTTGGTAGCCTTGGAAATCAAGATCCTGTCTGAAAAGGACGGCGTGTTGGAACTCCAGGTGCCCGCCTATCGGGTGGATGTGCAGCGCGATGTGGATGTCATCGAGGATATCCTCCGTATCTACGGCTACAACAATGTGGAAGTGGGCAACAGCGTCAAAAGCACGCTCTCATATACTTCTTTCCCCGACAGCCAGCGCCTGCAGAACCTGATTTCCGAGCAGCTGACCGCCTGTGGATTCAACGAAGTGCTGAACAACTCACTCACCTCGGCCGCCTATTACCAGGACGGTCAGACCTGGCCCGAAAGCCAGGCGGTGAAGGTGATCAACGCCTTGAGCCAGGATTTGAGCGTGCTGCGTCAGACCCTGTTGTTCGGCGGTCTGGAGAATATCGCCCGCAACCGCAACCGTCGCCAGAACGACCTTCGCCTCTACGAGTTCGGCGCCTGCTATCATTACCAGGCCGACAAGCGCAACGAAAACTATGCCTTGGCTCCCTACAGCGAAGAAACCCATTTGGGTCTGTGGCTTTGCGGCGACCGTAGCGCCCAACGCTGGAACGTGGCCCAGGAACCCATGACCGTTTACGATCTGAAAGGCTATGTGCAAAACATTTTCCTGCGCCTGGGACTCAACGATTGGGTGATGGAGGAGCACGACAGCACCGATCTCTATCGTCACAGCCTGGTTTATAAGAACCGTTCCGGCAAGCTTTTGGCCCTGGTTGCCGCCGTGCATCCGACTGTGCTGGCCAAATTCGACATCGATGCACCGGTCTTCTATGCCGACCTGGAATGGCCGCTTCTGATGAAGGCTTTGAAGAACCACAAGGTGACCTACAGCGAACTGCCCCGTTATCCCGAGGTACGTCGCGACCTGGCCCTGCTCATCGACAAAAACCTGCATTTCTCCGATATCGAGCGTATCGCCCTTGCCACCGAAAAGAAACTGCTCAAGAGCGTCAGCCTGTTCGATGTCTATGAGGGCAAGAATCTGCCGGAAGGGAAGAAGTCGTATGCCGTCTGCTTCATCTTGCAGGATGAGAACCAGACACTGACCGACAGCCGTATCGACGGCATCATGAACCGCATGATCGACAATCTGAAACAGATCGGAGCGGAATTGAGATAATGACAAACAATATATAAATCGAAAAAACGAACCAATATGGGAAGAGCATTTGAGTATCGAAAGGCAAGAAAGCTGAAACGTTGGGGCAACATGTCCCGTACTTTTACGAAGATCGGCAAGGAAATCTCCAGCTGCGTCAAGGAAGGCGGTCCCGATCCCAGTTCCAATGCCCGTCTGCGTATCTTGATTCAGAACGCCAAGGCGGCCAATATGCCCAAGGAAAATGTGGAGCGCGCCATCAAGAAGGCCGTGTCCAAGGACTTCAGCGGTTATAAGGAAATGGTTTACGAAGGTTATGGTCCCTTCGGCATCGCCGTCCTGGTAGAGACCCAGACGGACAATCCCACCCGCACGGTGGCCACCGTACGCAGCGCCTTCAACCGCTACAGCGGCACGCTGGGTACTTCGGGCAGCCTGTCTTTCATTTTCGAGCGCAAGGCTGTGTTCAAGATCAAACCCAAAGAGGGCATGGACATGGACGAACTCGAACTGGAACTGATCGACCTGGGAGCCGATGATTTCGACCAGGACGAGGAAGAAATCGTCATCTTCGGCGCACCCGAGTCTTTCGCCAAGATCCAGAACTATCTCGAAGAAGCCGGTTACGAATTGATTTCTGCCGAATTCGAGCGTTTTGCCAACGACTACAAGGACGTGACCCCCGAACAGCGCGAAACCATCAACAAACTCATCGAGAAGCTCGAAGACGACGATGATGTTTCGACGGTCTATACCAACATGAAGGAGGAGGAGTCCGAAGGCGAAGAATAATTTCTCCCGGAAGTTTGCGTATTAGCAAATTATCTATACCTTTGCACTCGCATTTCGGAAACGGGTGCAACTTGGTTCCTTGACCGAGTGGCTAGGTAACGGTCTGCAAAACCGCTTACGGCGGTTCGATTCCGCCAGGAACCTCCAAAAGGAAACGCCGATCCATCAGGACCGGCGTTTCCTTTTTCAATCAGAACGACGCTTAGCGCAGAGCAACAAAGATCTCGGTCTCTTCTTCGGTGAAATAGACTTTATCTTCGCGTGCCAGCCAACCCAGAGCGGCATACATGTCCTTCTCGGTCAGTTTGGTCAGTTTTTTCAGCTCCTTAAGGCTTTTGCGTTCTCCGGCAGCATTGAGCACGGTCCATACCGAACCGGCATTGTTTCCAATTTTCTCAATCATAGTTTTAGGTGTTGTAAAAAAAAAGATAGTGTGTTTATTCCTTGATCAAAATCCACGCATCCGGGAATTTTGATTTCAAGTTCTTTACCATTTCCTGGGCATCGGGCTTGTTGTTGTAGAAGGCCACGATGACGCGGAACATCAGTTTTTCGTTCTGTGCGAGGACAGTCTGGGGAAAACCTTCGTCAATCATTCTCTTCTGAAGGTTCTCGGCGTTGGTCCGGTTGATGAAACTGCCAATGACAACCCCGTAGGTGCCGTTGGCCACACCGGCAATGATCTGAATGGATTCGGATGCTTCCTTGACATCACTCTTTTCCACCACTTCGATGGTTTCTTTCTGGGCCGGGGCAGTGGTCTGCTGTGCTTCCTGTTTGGCTTTGGCACGTTCGTATGCTGCATTGTAGGCTTCTTTGTTGGACTTGCAGCCCACGAAGAGCATCGAACACAGCAACATACCGGCCATCAGCATTTTTGTAGTCTTCATAGCAAATTTTTTTAATCTGCGGCAAAGTTACTACTTACTGCGAGCAAACGCAAATTATTTTTTGTACTGAAAGTGGTGATTTTATTTGTAAGGGCGCTTTTCCTTATTATCTTTGCTAATAATTTTTGAAGATACATCCATGGATTATGGTCCACGCTCCTTGTGTGTATTATGTGAAAAACAGTGGACATGCTGGTGGAACTTATGAAGTAATGGGTACCCGCATGGAATGTAAGTTCAATCTATTCAATACATGTGATGTGTCTAAACAAACTGTTTGTGTCGAGAACTAATATTGGCATGCTGATTTGTTTGGCATGGATAGCAGTTTATTCTTCCTGTTCTAAGAGGAAAAGCTCCATCGATTTGTATTATCAGAAAGATATTATATCTGTATGGGATCGGCAGCCAGACGTGATGCTTGATACGACCCAATACTCTTTGGATTTGTTTGCTTTTTTGTCTTTTCCTTCTCAAATCAAGAACCTGAAATGCGAGAAGATGGAGTATGTCAATGGCTTTTTTTATCTCTTGGATACAGAGTATAACAAGACGGTTTTTGTATTCGATTCTGATGGTAATTTTGTGTCTCAACTTGGACGTCGTGGACGAGCCTCTAATGAATATCTTGATAAACCGACAAATTTTTTTGTTCAAGCAAAAGATAGTCAGATAATGGTGTATGAGAGGAATGCCCACAGAATCCATTACTATGATAATAAGGGGGGGCAAACAGAACTTCAAGTATTAAAGATTTGGCCGTATGATGCTGGTACTATGTTTGACGGACACTTTGTGGCGGCATTTGATTACAAAGAAGCAGGAAGAGGTATGCAATTAGGGGTCTATGACAGCGATGAAAAGCTGGTTACACCAGTTATCGAACTTGGCGAAAACCACGTGTATGTGGATAACGAACGCTCATTCAAACTGTCAGGAGAGGATCTTTATCATATTCCTCATTTTTCAGATTCTGTTTATGTTTTTCATTCTGATACACTGAGCAAAATAATACATTTACGGTTCGAGTCTCTTTTTTTGCCATCTGAGATTATCAAAGAAGTCGATAAGGGAGATTTGGAAAAGTACAGAAGTTTTCGTGGAATTATGTATGTCTCTGACTATTACGAAACAAATGGATACGTGTCTTTTCTGTATTCCAAAAATCATGTGCGAAAGAAATGTATTATAGACAAAGCAAATAACAATCAGTATCACTTTACAAACGCTCCATTTAAAGGTTTGTTTCCCGGAGACAAATACGCAGTTGATGGGGAATCCATCTATTGGTTGGTTTGTGAGGATGATGTCGTTGATTTGAATTTTGCACTAGAAAACGAGGTGGTAAAGACAGAGTTGTCGCATACATATTCTCTTATTCGAGACATCATTCAAGGGAAATATTCTCTTCCGCTTATAGTAAAAATTAATATTGAGCATCAGTGAAATTTGGTGTATCTTTGAAGGTCATAGAATGAGTGTCGGTATGACCTACGAAGCGACATTGCAATATCTTTACAGTCAGGTGCCCCAGTTTCAGTTGACGGGGCAGAGCGCCTATAAGCCCGGACTGGACAACATCCTGAGTCTCGACCGTTTTTACGGCTCGCCCCATCGTCATTTTCCCTGTATTCATGTGGCCGGGACCAACGGTAAAGGCTCGGTCTCCCATCTGTTGGCCTCGGTGCTGCAGCAGGCGGGTTATCGGGTGGGTCTGTTCACTTCGCCGCATCTGAAGGATTTCCGTGAACGTATCCGGGTGAACGGGCAGATGATCGCCCAAGAGGCCGTGGTACGTTTTGTGGAGGCCTATCGGGCGCATTTCGAGACAGAGCAGCCTGATTTCCAGCCTTCTTTTTTTGAATTGACCACCGAGATGGCATTCTGCTGGTTTGCCGAGCAAAAGGTGGATGTGGCGGTCATCGAGGTGGGACTGGGCGGCCGGCTGGACAGCACCAACATCATCACCCCTGTCGTGTCGGCCATCACGAGCATCAGTTTCGACCATGTGGCTCTGCTGGGCGACACGCTCGAAAAGATAGCTGCCGAAAAAGCCGGTATCATCAAAGCCGGTGTCCCGGTGGCCGTGGCCCGCAATCCCGAAAATGTGTGCCGGGTGCTGGCCGACAAGGCC
>JAGDCW010000175.1 GCA_017958305.1 Bacteroidales bacterium
CACCTTGTAGCCATCCCCTTTCTGGATGCCGAAAAAGTCGATCTGCCAGGCATAGATGTCCGACAGCGGATTGGCCAGGGTGGTGTTGTAGCCGTTGTCGTAGAGACTCTTCCACAAGGAATGATCCACCTTGCCTTCGGCACATTGGCTTTTCATGAGCACCTCCTTCTGGGCGCGATAGACCTGGAGACTGTCGGCAAAGTCGAAGATGACATAGTCGGTGCGGCTCTCCTTGTAGAGAAAATATCGTAGTCGGGGCAGGCTGTCGAGGGTGCGCATGGCAATGTAGTCGTGGCCCGACTGTATGCGGCGGACATCGAATACCGGCTTGGCCGTCTTGACCACCTGGTCGATGACCCGGGCCGGCACGCCGTAGCGTCCCAACAGCAGCGACAGGCTCCAGCCGTCCTTGATGCGGCCGTCTTCGAGCTGCAGGGTGTCGATACGGATCCCCAACATGTATTCGGCTGTCTCCTGTGTTTCGGCGGCAATCCCGGTGTCGTCCGGCGCTTTGTCCTTTTGCGGGCGCCAACGGAAAAAGACAGCCACGGCCGCCAGCAGAAGGCCGGCCGCCAGCCACCAATACCATTTTCTGAACGGGGAGTGCATATTGTCTTGCTATATGGGACGGAAGTTATTTCGACAGGGCGTCGGCCAGCGCCTCCAAGGCGGGCAGGTCGCTCTTTTTCATGCGGCTGCGGATGGTGACCGTCGGCTCTATGATCTCAATCTCCTTCATGGCTTGCAGTGCCTCTTTCATGACCCGGCCGGCCGAAGGAGCCCAGGATCCGTTTTCAACGATGCCCACTTTGCGCCGCTGGTAGTTCTTGGCCTGCAGATGATGCAGGAACTCCTGCATGGGCGGGAACACCCCGGCATCGTAGGACGAGGCGGCCAGCACCATGCGGTCCATGCGGAAGGCATCTTCGACGGCTTCGGCCTGGTCGTCGCGGCTCAGGTCGCTCAGCGACACTTTCGGGACGCCTCTGGCCCGAAGCATTTCGGCCAACTTCTCTGCCACGGCTGCCGTGCCGCCATGGATGGAGGCATAGGCGATGAACACGCCCTCGGTTTCCACGCCATAGCTGCTCCAGGTCTGGTACAGCCCCAGGTAGTAGGGCAGGTCCTCGTTCAGCACCGGCCCATGCAGCGGACAGATGGCCTGGATGTCCAATCCGCCCAGTTTCTTGAGCAGCATCTGAACCTGGGCGCCGTATTTGCCGCAGATGTTGAAGTAGTAGCGGCGTCCTTCGCAGGCCCAGTCGTCGTCTTCGATGTCGAGGGCTCCGAATTTGCCGAAGGCATCGGCAGAGAACAATATCTTTTCCTGTTGTTCATAGCTTACCATCACCTCGGGCCAGTGGACCATCGGGGCGGCAAAGAACTGCAGCGTGTGACCGCCCAGCGACAATGTGTCGCCTTCTTTGACGGCCAGGCTACGGCCTGCCAGGTCGAGGCCTTCGAAAAACTGGGGCAGCATCTGCAGGGCCTTGGCCGAAGCTACCACCTGAATCTGCGGATAGTGTTCGAGCAGCAGGGCGATGGCCCCGGCATGGTCGGGCTCCACGTGGTGAACCACCAGATAGTCGGGCTGCCGGCCCTGCAAACCGGACTCCAGATGCTGCAGCCACTCGTCCTTCTTGCCGGCATCGACGGTGTCCATGATGGCGACCTTTTGGTCGAGTATCAGATAGGAATTGTAGGAAATACCTTCGGGTATCCGATACTGGCTCTCGAAGAGGTCCAGGTCGTGATCGTTTACTCCGATATAGTTGATTTGGGCAGTTATTTGGGTCATAATTGTAACAAAAACCAGGTGAATGACAGGCATAGACCTATACCAACGGCAAAATTACGATGATGCCGCTGAAAATGCAAGTGACTCCCAAGGATTTCTTCTCAGGCTGCCCCTTCGGGACAGGCCGGGCTTACTTGCCCCAGAAGAACAAGGCCATCTGGTAGAGCGAACGGCGCCAGGTGAGAAATTCGTGGGCGGTCCCTTCCGAGACATAGCCCATCAC
>JAGDCW010000176.1 GCA_017958305.1 Bacteroidales bacterium
AAAGAGCGACACGGCGCAGCAGGCCAGACCCATCAGCAACCAGACCCACCAGCTCTGTTTTCCCCAGTCATCCTCTATTGTGATGACTGCCGGATGGCAGAGGCCGATGCTCAAGAACACGGCTGCCCCGACAATGATTCCGACAAAATTCATTTCTTGTGTGTTTTGATGTTATCCATTATTTAAAGAACGGGCCGTTTAGCGCTGCCCGCCGGGGCCGCCTCCACCAGGTCCACCTTGGCCGCCTCCACCGGGTCCTGCGCCACTGTTGCCGCCCGTATAGGCGCTTAGCGTGACAGAGGAGCCACCGCTTATGCTGGCATCGGTCAGTGCCAGACCGCCAAACCAGGAAGCGCCTCCACTGACACTGACACCCGATTTCAACGAAGGCTGTGAAGCCCCCGAGACGACCAGGCCGGAGCCTCCACTCGAAGGAGTCCTGAAAGCCAGGACGCTTGAGCCGACGGTCATGGCATACCAGGTGTTGGCCGACCACGACGAGGCCTGATAGCACGATTGCGTCAGTTGCGAACCGTTTTCCAATCCTCCCACGGCGACTATGGTACCGCCAGTAAGGTAGAGTTTCTTCTGCTGCTCGGAGTTTGCATCGATGGCCACCTCGGGCGAACCCGAGCAAATGGCATAGACCACGCCGCCCCGGATGTAGCAGTTGCCGTTGGCATCGAGCCCGTCGTTGTGCTGCCCATGGGCATAGATACAGCCACCGCCGATGCTCATTTCGCCCTTTGAATTGACGGCATCGTCGTAGGCATAGCTGGCCAATTCTCCACCTGTGACGGTCAATGTGCCCTTGGTTTCGAGCCCTTCGCCGCCGGTACCGCCGGTGCGCAGCCAGAGGCCGCCACCAGCGATGCATATGTCACCGTCGGCCTTGACGGCCTTGGGCGAGGAGGTATCGTTGTTGCTCACGAATTGGCCGCCTGTGGTGACGACATAAACACTACCGCCGTTGAAGCGTGCCTCCCCATCGACACTGATGCCCTTGCCACCCGAGCCGCTGCTCTTCAGCCATAATTCGCCTGCATTCACCGTCAAAGACGAATCGACCTTGATACCGGCAGAGCCCTTGGCTTCGCAATCATCGCTGTCGTAGGCTCCCTCGCCGCTGGTCAGCACCGTGGTGCGTCCGCCGTTGATGACGATATGGCTCTCGCAGTTGATGCCCTTGGCCGCAGGAGCGGACACCTCGACATTGAGGATACCGCCGTTGACATATATCCCATCGTTGGCCTTGATGCCATGGTTGGCCGTGGCGTTCACATAGATGTTGTTACCCTTGTTGAAGACGATATAGTCGGCCGAATGGATGCCGTTGTTGGTCCGGGCGGTGACAGTCAAGCTGCCGCTGCCGTTGAAAAACAGCTTGCCCTTGCCGTAAAGCGTGCCCTTGTGGCTGCCGCCGGAGCCGTCGGACAAGGTGTTGGCAGAGCCCTCCGGCAGGATGATGAATGCCCGTTTGCCGCTAAGCAGGTTCAAGGCCGCGGAGTCGGGATTGGCAATGACGACATCCATGAGCCTTACAGCATATTTCTTGTCGCCCAGAACGGTAAAAGAGCCATCCTCGGTGGTGCCGCTCAAGACATAGCAGACCTTCTTGGTCGAACCGTGGTTGGCCGGCACATGGCTGCCCCGGACCGTCACCTCCACCCCATCCTGTGTCTTGGCCACGGGATTGGACATATCGATGTCTATTTCCGTCGTGAAATCATTGTTTTCCAACATGTCTTCCGGGTCGGGGAAATAGGGCTCGGCCGTCACCGCCGGTTCTTCCGAGCTGCGGTCAATGGTGATGTCGAAGGAGGCCAGATCGCCCGTAGCAACCGAATTTCCGCCCCCGTTTTGGCCATTGTTGCTCCCGCCGCCCTGAGGTTCGTCAGACGAACAGGCTGCCAGCATTGCGAGGCCGGCGGCTGTGATTGTACACAAGAGAAACCGTTTCAAAAAATCATGACTCGCGTGCGTCATTTTATTTCCCTCCCCAGAATATTGTATTTCACACCGTTGTGCCAGATGATGAGCTGTCCGTCCTGCAGCACCTTGCGGGTCTTGACGGTCTCGCGGCGGACCGTCCCGACAAGGCCGGCAGGCGACTGGCCGCTGTCGGGCACCCGGACATACATATCATAGATCCGTGCCTCGCCTGAGGAGTTGTTGTTCAGAAGCGAGAGGCTGCGGATATCCGGGCCCTTTTCCAAGAGGCCGGCTTGTTCCAGCACATTCCAGTTGCAATAGGTGCCCTTGGCGATTTTCGCAATGTTCACCGAGCCTGTGGAGCCGTCGGCCATGGTGTAGTTCACCTTGAACGTCCGCCCGCCGGTGATGTGGAGGTTGACCAGCAGCTGCAACACGCCTTGGTCGAAACGCCACCCTATGCCGCCGCTGTTGCGCCCCATGACAAAGGCGCCCCGCGTGCAGCCGCCGGGTATGACGTTGTTCGACTCGGTATAGTTGGGATCGATGCGCGAAGGATAGGAGGCATCGGAGGTGACCACCGTGACAACATCCTTCAAGTCGGCCGGCAGCATGTCCGGGGCATCCTGGAAGTGATACCAGTCGCCCGTGAGCACGCGGAAGGGCTTGACCAAGGAGATGATACCGGTAACGGAGACCGGCTTCACCCCTTCGTCGGCATTGCCCGAAACGGTGATCACAAACGTGCAGCCCTTCACCGGTGTGCCGCTGATGGTGAGTTGATTGCCCGAAATGACACAGGTCAGGCCCTCGGACAGACCTTCGACCACGGCATATGTGCCGACAGAATCCCACTCATAGACAATGTCTTCTATCGTCTGCCCTTCCACAATCTCCTGCACGGAGTTGGCCGTGGTGCAGCCGAGGGTGATTTTCCCGGGGACGGTGTATGAGGCAGGCACGCCGTCGAGTTCGAAAGCGCCAAAATCCGGTGCCTCGTCGTTGTAGGCGATGTAGAGGTCGTCGGCAGTGATATGCTCCAACCCTGCGGCCGTGCACTCGGCCTCGGTCATCTTGCGCGCGGGCGTGTAGCCGATGACAGGCATGCCCAGGTCCTTGAAGAGGCTGCCGGGTTTGAGTCGTGCAAAGTTGTTGTCGGGCAGCGAGCCGTCGGCTTGGCGATCGGCCTGGAAATCGGCGACGCCCAGCGACAGGAACTCACCCGAGTAGTCCTTGGTGACAGGCTTGCTGCCGTCGGCCACCTTCTGACCTTCCTTATACGGGTTGCAGCCGTCGAGCGTGGTCCATGAATTATAGTCGGTGTCGGGCACCTGCGAATCGCTCTTGTCGGCCGACAGGAACTCGTGGTTCTGGTTGACGGCGCCCCAGCCTATGCAGTTGCGGATGGTCATGCCGCCATATTTGAACACGGTGGGGAAACGATAGTTGTAGCCATTGCCCCAGGCCACACAGTTGATGACATACATCCCCTCGTAGGCGTTGTTCTGGTCGAAGCCCTTGGCGTGGTTGTCGAAGGCCACGCAATTGGTCACCACATGGGCGCCTACCGATTGGTCGAAGGCGGCACCGCCCGACGAGCCGCCACCGCCAAGCTTGAAGCCGTTGCCGTTGCCCACTGCCTTTCCCTCGGGGGTATAGCCGGCATGCCAGGCCCAGCAATGGTCGATGACCACGGGGTGATAGACCATGTAAAGATCCCAGTTGTCGTCGCTGTTGGTCCAGGCACGACAGCCGTGGAACTCCGTACCGGGGCCGGGAAACAACTTGCAGGCGAAACCGTCGGCGTCGCCACCGTCGTCCGTGCCGTTGTAGGAGCGGCTGTCGTAGTTCTCATAGGAATCACAATTGACAACCTTGTTGTAGCGGCAATAAGTGTAGCCTGGATTGAACTGCGGCGTGCCGCTGATGGGCAGCGACTTGGTCTCCTCGATGCTGAAGTCTTTGTACATGCCTATTTGCAGGCCCGTATCGTTGTTCCAGCGGAACACGCAGCGCTCGATGACATTGTACGAGCCCTCCACCTTCATGCCGTTGTCTTCGGCGTTCTGAAGTGTCAGGCCATAGAAAGTCCAATAGTTTGCCAGATGGTTCACGTAGATGCACCGTCCCATCTTGAAGTCGGCCATGGCGGTGTGATTCATGGCCGAGCCGTCGATGATGACCTTGCCCACAGCCTCCTCAGGCCAGGCGCGCATCTCGCAACGACGCTCCGCACTGGTGGCCAGGGCCGGTATCTTGATTCTTTCGCTGATGGTGTAGGTGCCCTCATGGATGAGGATACGGTCGCCGGCCTCCACCATCTCCACGGCTTTGTGGATGGTGAGCAACGGTGCCTCCTCTGTCCCTTCGGCCGTGTCGCTGCCGGTGGTGGCCACATGGATGTCCTTGGCCGAAGCGACAGCGACAGTGAATAACAGTGCGAGGGTCATCCCCCATCGTATCGGATAGCAAGAGTGTTTCATACAAAAATTAATTGGCGTTCTGTCTTAATGCATTTCAATGCTGCGAATATAGCATAAACTCACTGGATGATCTTCGTTGTCCGGACTGTCCCGTCGCTCATCTCAAACCTGAGGATGTTGATGCCCTTTTGGGGGCCTGAGGTCTTGACACCCGAAGGACTGTAATAGCCGATGCCAACGACCTGTGGCCCACCGGCAAAAGAGGCAGGCGCCATGGAGGTCGTTTTACCGTAATTGTCATTGCCCCGGGTGGTGAGCAGGTCTTCGTCGAGCGTGGCCCCTGCCCCGTTGTCGGGATCGGTGAGCATCTGCCTGACAAGGCTGGCCGGATATACGCCACAGTGATATTCGGGGATGTCGTCGGGCACATAGAAGTCGCCCGTGTAGCCGGCACCCTTCTCCTGGGCGTCAGCTTCGCCGATGCAGCCAGTCATGGTGAAGTGGTACAGTTTGTTGTCTTGCAGGAAATATTTGTTGTGACCCCTCATGTTTTCCTGTCCGGTCTTGATGACCGTGTGCGAGAAATCGCTGTTTTCGATATACATCTTCGAACTGTGGCCGATGCCAATGCAATATTGTGCGGGGTCGTCCTGCGTGCCGTTCTCCCAAAGGCAGTTGGCGATATGCACCTTGCCGAAACGGATGCGCGGGCAGCGCTGTCCGCAGCCGTGATACCACCAGCAGTTGACGAAGGTGGCGTTCAGATAGCCCTCGTCGTCGCCACGGTTGTCGCTGCTGCCCCACATCGAGGAACAACGGTGGTCGTCGCTCTCACCGTCTTTCGGCCAGGGGGCGATGAGATAGGAGAACTTGCACCACGACACGGTGATGTTGTCCGACTTGGTCTTGGCGTCAAGGTTGCCGTCCACACCGTCTTGTATGTCGCAGTGGTCTATCCAGATGTTTTTCGATTCCACCAGCTGGATGTTGTCGCAGGCCGATATGTCGTAGGCACCGGCGCCCAGCAGCGTGAGGTTGCGCAGGATGCAGTTTTCCCATTTCTGGCAGTAGAAGAAGCCGGCATTGTCGGCATTGTCGTTGTGGTTGCGGTTGTAGAGCGAAGAGCCCGGCAGACCGTAGATGGTGCAGTCTTTCACGCCATCGTAGCGTATTTTCTCCTTGACTTCGATGTTGCCGCTGATGTAGATGGTCTTCGACGCCTTGCCTCCCTTGCAGGCCTGCAGGGCCGCCCGCAACTCGTCTTCTGAGGTCACCACGACGGGGTTCTGGTTGTTGCTGCCCGTACACTCCATACCGACGGAGGCCCAGCCCACGGGGCGATTCTCGTCGTAGGGCGACAAGCGGGCCTGGCAGTTGAGCCAGCACGAAACCATCGCGACGATGGTAATGAGGAATGGTTTTGTCTTCATCGCTGCATGATAAAATGACCGGCCGTCCTTGGGGGCCGTTTTTCCGGTGCGAAAATAGCAAAAAAAGCAATATGTTGTCTGTCGAAAATAATCGGGAAATGATGTATTTTGCATTATTGTGGACTATTATTTATCTTTGCCGCATAAAATGAATTATCAAACCATTATCAACCATTTAATCATCATCAAAATGAAAAAGTTACTCTATTCCCTTATGGCCATTTCCGTAATGGCATTCGGTTTTGCCGCCTGCGAGAACGAAGGCGGTGAAGAGGGCGAAAAAGGTGCCAAGGTGAGCGAATCCGACATCCTCGGCAACTGGATTTCCGACAGCATTGTCGTCAATGTGGATGCTCCCCGCCAGCAGATGCAGCAGGGCGAACTGGAATTCAAGCACGCAATGATCGTCACTGTCTCCAAAGAAAGAATGGTGTTCATGAACGGAGACACCCTGGGCTCCTACAAGCTCGAAAAAGGTGTGCTCACCATCGATGCCTACAAATACGTCTATGACGAGGCCTCCCACCAGTCCATCAAGGAGCCCTACGAACTCAAAGTGGTCGTAAAGAGTTTCTCCAAAGAAAAAGCCGTCATCGTTGTCAAAGATGTCGAGCAGTATGCATGGGATAATGAGAAGGACGAGGAAGTAACATTCACAGCCGACGAAACCATCTACTTCTCGCGTCTGCCCGAAGCCAAGGGATCTGCCCTTACCGTCAACAAGGCCAATATCGTAGGCGCTTGGCAGCAGGTTTACAACAAATACACCTACATCGTGGATGGTGTAGTCTCCTCCAACGGGTTGTATCCCGCTTCCGAAGCCAAGATTCTTGAACTGAAAGCCGACGGCACCTTAACCGAAACCTATTTCCGCATGTGGGAACCCGACAGCAAGCCCAATGTCGTAGAAGGCATCTGGACGCTGAAAGGCAACAAACTGGTCACCTACGTTGGCAATCAGATCACCTCTGTGGATCAGTTGGAACTCCTGCCCGAGGACTATCTTCTCGACCTGGCCCAAACCGTCTCCCAGCTGACCAGCGATTTCATGGCGCTGAACAGGCGATATGAGTCCTCATACCAGGGAGTCACGGAAATCTCCGACATCACCGAATATTACACCAAAATCCAATAAGCGTCATACACCGATTGGAACAACATTTTATTGAAGGAGACTCCCCGCTGGGTCTCCTTCTTTTTTATTAAAAAAAACACTATCTTTGCCCCGTTTGAAACCATATTGCATATACAATCCATATACCATCGCACTGTATGAGTAAGAAAGAAGTAAAGTTCAGTCTCGTCTATCGGGACATGTGGCAGTCGTCGGGCAAGTACGTTCCGCGCAAGGACCAGTTGGCCAAAATCGCTCCCGTCATCGTCGATATGGGCTGTTTCGCCCGCGTCGAGACCAACGGTGGCGCTTCCGAGCAGGTCAATCTGCTCTACGGGGAGAATCCCAACCTGGCTGTCCGCACTTTCACCAAGACCTTCAACGATGCCGGCATCAAGACACATATGCTCGACCGCGGCCTGAATGCCCTGCGCATGAACCCGGTGCCCGCCGACGTGCGCGAACTCATGTACAAAGTAAAGAAGGCCCAAGGCGTCGATATAACGCGTATTTTCTGCGGCCTGAACGATCCGCGCAACATCATCCCTTCGATCAAATGGGCCAAAAAGGCCGGCATGACGGCCCAGGCCACCATGTGCATCACCTACTCCCAGGTGCATAATGCCGAATACTACATCAACCTGGCCGAACAGCTCATCGAGGGCGGCGCCCAGGAGATCTGCCTCAAGGACATGGCCGGTATCGGACGTCC
>JAGDCW010000177.1 GCA_017958305.1 Bacteroidales bacterium
CCTGAATGAAGATACCTGTGAGCACGGTGCCGAAGATACCGCCCGTACCATGTGTGGGGAAGACATCGAGCGCATCGTCGATGCTGCTGCGCGAACGCCAATAGACAGCTATGTTGCAAATGAGGGTGATGACAAAGGCGATGAAGATGCTCTGGCCCACCGTGACATAGCCTGCCGAGGGGGTGATGGCCACCAGACCGACCACGCAGCCCACGGCGGCTCCCATGGCCGAAGGCTTGCGGCCGCGCAGGCAGTCGAAAAATATCCATGTCATCATGGCCGTGGCCGAAGCGGTGTTGGTATTGAGGAAGGCTTTCACTGCCTGGCCGTCGGCATGGAGCGACGAACCGGCGTTGAAGCCGAACCATCCCAGCCACAACATGGCGGCTCCCAACAAGACAAAGGGAATGTTGGCCGGTTCGCTTTTTGTCTCGGGCCGGCGACGTCCCAGGAAGATGGCCCCGGCCAGCGCCGCAATGCCCGACGAAGCATGGACCACGATACCGCCGGCGAAGTCCACTACGCCCCAGCGCATAAACAATCCTTCCGGATGCCAGGTCATGTGGGCCAGCGGGCAGTAGATCACGAAAAAGAAAAACATCATGAAGAACATGTAGGCCGAGAAGCGGACACGTTCGGCAAACGACCCGGTGATGAGCGAGGGCGTGATGATGGCGAACTTCATCTGGAACAGGGCGAACAACGCCAGCGGGATGGTCGCTCCGCCCAGGATGTTGCCCGCAGGGGTGGTATAGACTCCGCCCCCCACGCCTTTAAACATAAGGAAAGTGAGCGGATTGCCGATGATGCCGCCGATGTCGTCGCCGAAACAAAGCGAGAAGCCCACCACCACCCAGAGCACGGAAATCAGGCCCATGGCGATAAACGACTGCAACATGGTCGAAATGACATTCTTGGCTCCAACCATGCCGCCATAGAAAAACGATAGGCCGGGGGTCATCATCAGCACAAAAATGGTGGCCGTGATGAGCCAGGCCACATCGGCCCCCGAGATCACCGACCAGTCGCATTCAAAAACAGGTTCCCCTACGAACAGGCCTGCCAAGGCGATCAACACCATGGTTGCCATCAAAATCTTCCAACGTTTCTTTACCTTCATAGCCATAGTTTTATTGCCGTCAGCTGTCATCCGCGCTCGCGGCATGTTTGCGACAGCAAAGGTGGTGCAAATGACAGGACGGAGCCGTCTGGCAGGAGGTTTTTTGTTTTTGAAGCGAGGTGTCTATGTTATATTGTCATGAATGTGCCGTTGTTTGTAACAATCTGAAACCAATAAGCGCCCACCGGGCTCAAATTGTTACTTCGGAAAAAATAAGGGCAAGAGATAGTCCGGGAACTTTTTTTTCTTTTGCCAAGGCGCTCTACCTTTGCCGTGAATCTGAAACAGACAGGCATGCCAGACAGTGTTCACTTTACGAAGATGCATGGAGCGGGCAACGATTACATATATGTCAATACGCTCCAATATAACGTCCCCGACCCCCAAAAGGCGGCAATGCTTTGGAGCGACCGCCACAGGGGAATCGGCAGCGACGGTCTTGTTCTGATAGGACCTGCTTCCGCTCCCGAAGCCGATTTCTCGATGCGCATTTTCAATGCGGACGGATCGGAGGCGATGATGTGCGGCAATGCTTCCCGCTGTGTGGGGAAATACCTGTATGAAAAAGGGCTGACGACACAGACCCGGATCCGCCTGTCCACCTTGTCGGGCGTCAAGAACCTGGCGCTGGATGTACGACAGGGCAAGGTCAGGCAGGTAACTGTCGACATGGGTATGCCCGTGTTCGAGGATGAAAAGCTGTTCTTGCCATCGCTGGATTCCGGATTGGGCACCTTTGTCTCGATGGGGAATCCGCACTATGTCATCTTCACCGACCATCTGGACCAGGTCGTCGATCTGGGCAGCCGGCTGGAATGCCATTCCGCCTTCCCCGAACGCTGCAATATCGAGTTTGCCCAAATAGTGCGGGGGCAGGGTATCCGGACCCGTGTTTGGGAAAGAGGCAGCGGCATGACGATGGCTTGTGGGACAGGCGCCTGCGCCACGGCCGTTGCAGCGGCGTTGACAAGCCGGGCCGGCCGTTGCAGCCATATCCTCATGGACGGAGGCGTGCTCGACATCGAGTGGGCCGAGCGCGACGGCCATGTCTATATGACAGGCCCTGCCGCCTTTGTCTTCGACGGGGATGCCCCGCTACCGCAATAACATCCGACAACCAATGTAAAAACATAGATAAAATGGCACTAGTCAACGAACATTTCCTGAAGATACCGAACAACTATCTGTTTGCCGATGTCGCCAAAAAGGTGAATGTATTCAAGGCGACCCATCCGAAAGCCGAGGTCATCAGCATGGGGGTGGGAGATGTGACGCAACCCCTGGCGCCTGCCGTGGTGGAGGCCATCCATAGGGCGGCCGACGAAATGGCGACCCAGTCGGGATTTCATGGCTACGGGCCGGAGCAAGGCTACGACTTCTTGCGTGAGACCATCCTGAAACACGACTTCCTGTCCAGGGGCATACACCTGGAAAAAGACGAGATTTTTGTCAACGACGGTGCCAAAAGCGACACCGGCAACATTCAGGAACTGATCCGCTGGGACAATTCCGTGGGCGTGACCGATCCCATTTATCCGGTATATATCGACTCAAACGCCATGATCGGGCGTGCCGGCATCAAAGACGAAAACGGCCGCTGGTCGAATGTGATCTATATGCCTTGTGTGGCCGAAAACAAGTTCATTCCCCAGATCCCCGACCGTCGGGTCGATGTCATCTACCTTTGTTATCCCAACAACCCGACGGGCATGGTCCTTTCCAGGGAAGAATTGCGGAAATGGGTCAATTACGCCCTGCATAACGATGCGCTGATATTCTTTGACGCGGCCTACGAGGCCTATATACAAGACGAGGACATTCCTCACAGCATCTACGAGATAAAGGGCGCCAGGAAATGTGCCATCGAATTCCACAGCTATTCCAAGACCGCCGGGTTCACGGGGGTGAGATGCGGCTATACCGTTGTCCCGAAAGAGGTGACAGCTTCCACGCTCGACGGCGAGGCCATCGTGTTGAACGCGCTGTGGAACCGGCGGCAGTGCACGAAATTCAACGGCGCAAGCTATATCAGCCAGCGGGCCGCGGAGGCCACTTACAGCCCGGAAGGCCGCAAGCAGGTCAAGGCCACGATAGACTATTACATGCGCAATGCCCGGGAGATCCTGACCGTTCTGAAGTCTTTGGGCTTGGAATGCCATGGCGGCGAGAATGCGCCGTATATCTGGGTGAAGACGCCTTCCGAAACCGATTCCTGGACCTTCTTCCGGCAGATGCTCTATGGCGCGCATGTTGTTTGCACCCCGGGCGTCGGATTCGGTCCGAGCGGGGAAGGCTATGTGCGCTTCACCGCCTTTGGCAGCCAGGAGCACACCCAGGAGGCGCTCCAGCGGATAAAAGATTGGCTGAAATAATTCCGGCTATTCCTGGTTTTCCTCTTCTTCCTCTGCCGCAAGTATGTCCAAAACGGGCAGCTGCCGGTCGATGGGGGTGCACAGCGAGATGACCGAATCGGAGCAGGTGAGCCCCAGGGGCTGCAACTTGTCGTGGATGATGGACAACAGGTGGAGGTGGTCTGTGGCATAGACTTTCACCAAAAAATCATAGGCTCCGGTCGTATAATGGCATTCCACCACTTCGGGCACATCCCTGAGATTGGCGACCACCTCGTCGGCCGATTCCGCCCTGTGCAGTTTCAGTGCGACAAAGGCGCAGGTCCCGTAGCCCGTTTTTTCCGGATCGATGATGTATCTTGTCCCTTTCAGTACACCCGAATGGGTCAGTTTCTGGATGCGCTGGTGGATGGCGGCACCGCTCACGCCGCATTCCCTGGCCACTTCCAGAAAGGGGATGCGGGCATCGTTGGAGATGAGTTTGAGGATCTGGTGATCGAGTTGGTCGAGTTTGGGTTGTGCCATAATCATGAATTTGCGACAAAGGTAAACAAATAAGTTACAATCTGAATGTAAATCGACGAAAAAACTTACAGATTGTTTCATTGAGGAGAAAGTCAGAATTAAAAGCGCGGCAGGCGTCGGCCCTTGTGGCAAAAACACCATTAATTTGCAGTCGGAAATCAAGGAAAGATAATGATAAACAAAGCAATATTGAAGTTGCGCGAAGACCAGTCCCACTCTCTCTACCAGTCGGCCTACGAGCACGATGCCTGCGGTGTCGGCATGGTGGTGAACATCCATGGCGGAAAAAGCCACGAGTTGGTGGACAATGCGCTCAAGGTGTTGGAGAATATGGAACACCGGGGAGCAGAGACGCGTGACAAGACAGGTGACGGGGCCGGCATCATGGTGCAGATTCCGCACGAGTTTATACTGTTGCAGGGCATCCCGGTCCCGGAAAAAGGCCATTACGGCACCGGGCTGGTGTTCTTGCCCAAAAACGCCAAGAATCAGGAGCAGGCGCTCAGCGTGATGATCGAGGAAATCGAGCGCGAGGGACTGCAGCTGATGCACGTGCGCACAGTGCCCACATGTCCCGAGGTGCTGGGTGTGGCCGCCCGCGAAGTGGAACCGGAAATCAGACAGATCTTCGTGACGGGTGCCACGCAGGAGCAGGCTTCAACGCTCGACCGCATCCTGTATAAAATAAGGAAGCGGGTGGAAAACCGTATCGAAAACAAGGATTTCTATATCTGTTCGCTGTCGAGCAAGAACATCGTTTACAAGGGCATGCTCACCAGCGGACAGCTCAGACGCTACTTCCCCGATTTGTCCAGCCCCTACTTTACCAGCGGACTGGCATTGGTGCATTCGCGTTTCAGCACCAACACCTTTCCCACCTGGTCGCTGGCCCAGCCTTTCCGTCTGTTGGCACATAACGGCGAAATCAATACCATCCGGGGCAACCGAGGTTGGATGAAGGCCCGCGAGAGCGTGCTCGGCAGCGAGGCCCTGGGCGACATCAAGGACCTGCGCCCCATCGTGCAGGAGGGCATGAGCGACTCGGCCAGTTTGGACAACGTGTTCGAGTTCCTGATGATGAGCGGACTGTCGCTGCCTCAGGCCATGGCCATCCTGGTGCCGGAGAGTTTCAACGACAAGAATCCGATCAGCGAGGACTTGAAAGCCTTCTACGAATACCATTCCATCCTGATGGAGCCTTGGGACGGCCCGGCAGCGCTGCTATTCTCGGACGGCCGCTACGCCGGTGGAATGCTCGACCGCAACGGCTTGCGCCCCAGCCGCTACACCATCACCAAACAAGGTATGATGGTGGTGGCGTCCGAAGTGGGCGTGATGGATTTCGAACCGGGCGATGTGGTGAGCAAGGGCCGCCTGCAGCCGGGTAAAATCCTGCTCATCGACACCCAGGAGGGCAAGGTCTATTACGACGGCGAGATCAAGGAGCAACTGGCCAAGGCCCATCCCTACCGTGAATGGCTCAGCGAGAACAGGGTGCAGTTGGAGAAACTCAAGAGCGGCCGCCACGTGGACAACGCCGTGAGCGACCTGACCCGTAAACTTGTCACCTTCGGATTCGGGCAGGAAGACATCGACAAGACCATCGTTCCGATGGCCACTGCCGGCCAGGAACCTGTGGCGGCGATGGGCAACGACACCCCTTTGGCCGTCATCAGCGACCGGCCGCAGATATTGTTCAACTATTTCCGCCAGCAGTTTGCCCAGGTGACCAATCCGGCCATCGATCCCATCCGCGAGGAACTGGTGATGAGCCTGACCGAATATATCGGTGCGGTGGGCACCGGCATCCTGACGCCCGATGCCAGCAATTGCAAGATGGTCCGTCTGCCCCAGCCGGTGCTGACCAATACCCAGCTCGACATCTTGTGCAATATCCGCTACAAAGGTTTCAAGACCCAGAAACTGGCCATGCTCTTCGAGATCGAAAAAGGCGAGGCCGGCCTTCGTCAGGCCATCGACGACCTCTGCAAAAAAGCGGAGGAGAGTGTGGACCAGGGGGTCAACTACATCATCCTGAGCGATCGCGACATCGACGAGACTCATGCGGCGATTCCGAGCCTGTTGGCCGTTTCGGCCGTCCACCACTACCTGATCAGTGTGGGCAAGCGTGTGCAGACGGCGCTGATCGTGGAGAGCGGCGAGATCCGCGAAGTGATGCACGCAGCCCTCTTGCTGGGCTACGGGGCCAGTGCGATTTGCCCCTATATCACCTTCGCCGTGCTCGACGACCTGGTGAAAAACGGGAAGATACAGGAGGAATACGCAACCGCAGAGAAAAACTATATCAAGGCCGTTGACAAGGGACTGAAAAAGATCATGTCCAAGATGGGCATTTCGACCATCCGCTCGTACCGCGGTGCCAAAATCTTTGAAAGTGTCGGCCTGGGCGAGGACTTGCTCAGACGTTACTTCGGCACAGAGGTAAGTTCGATCGGCGGTATCGGACTGAAGCAGATTGCCCGCGATGCGATAGCGCTGCACGATGCAGGCCGGCAGCAGAGCCTTTTGAAAAACCAGGGGCAGTTCGCCTGGCGCAAGGACGGCATCAAGCATGCCTGGAACCCCGAGACGATAGCCTCTCTGCAGCTGGCCACCCGGCTGGGCAGTTACCAGAAGTTCAAGGAGTGGTCCAAACTGGTGGACGAAAAGGAGTCGCCCATCTTCCTGCGCGACTTCTTCGGGTGGAAAAAATCGTCCCATCCGACACCCATCGATGAGGTGGAACCTGTGGAAAGCATTGTCAGGCATTTTGTGACGGGAGCCATGAGTTTCGGTGCCTTGAGCATCGAGGCCCACGAGGCGCTGGCCCTGGCCATGAACCGGCTGGGCACCCGGAGCAACACGGGCGAGGGCGGCGAGGACAATGCCCGTTACCACACGGAGGTGGATGGCGTGTCGTTGTCGAGCAAGACCAAGCAGATAGCCAGCGGACGTTTCGGTGTCACGGCCGAGTATCTGGTCAATGCCGAAGAAATACAAATCAAGGTGGCCCAGGGCGCCAAGCCCGGTGAGGGAGGTCAACTGCCCGGTTTCAAGGTGAACGAGATCATCGCCAAGACGCGTAACGCCATCCCCGGCATCTCGCTCATTTCACCGCCGCCGCACCATGACATCTACAGCATCGAGGATCTGGCACAACTCATATTCGACCTGAAGAACATCAACCCCACGGCCGCTGTCAGTGTGAAGCTGGTGGCCGAAAGTGGCGTAGGGACCATCGCGGCCGGTGTGGCCAAGGCCAAGGCCGACCTCATCGTCATCAGCGGCGCCGAGGGTGGTACGGGTGCATCGCCTGCCAGCAGTATGCGCTTTGCCGGCATCTCGCCCGAAATCGGTCTGGCCGAAACCCAGCAGACACTTGTCATAAACGGCCTCCGCAACCAGGTTCGCCTGCAGACCGACGGTCAGTTGAAAACGGCCAAGGATGTCATCATCATGGCGATGCTGGGGGCCGACGAATTCTCGTTCGGCACACTGCCGCTCATCGTCTTGGGCTGTGTCATGATGCGCAAGTGCAACACCAATACCTGTCCGATGGGCGTGGCCACGCAGAACCCCGAATTGCGCAAGCATTTCGAGGGCCGGGCCGAATATGTCGTCAATTTCTTCACTTTCCTCGCCGAGCAGGTACGCGAATATCTCAGCGAGATAGGCGTACACAGCTTGAAGGAGATCATCGGCCACACGGAGCTGATCGAGGTGGATACCGCCCATGCCACGGACAAGCAGCAGACCATCGATTTCGGCCGGCTGCTGCACAGACCCGCGACAGACAAATCGCTCTGTTGGGACAGGGGCGGATTCACCAAGGTGAGCGGGGTGAAGGATGAGGAAATCATCCGGGCCGCCCGCAAGGCCATCGACCATCAGGAGGAAGTGACCCTCGACTATGCCATTCGCAATACAGACCGGGCCGTGACCACCATGCTTTCCGGCGTGATTGCCCGGAAATACGGCGAGCAGGGCCTGCCCGACGGAACCGTCAATATCAAGTTCAAAGGCTCCGCCGGACAGTCGTTCGGGGCTTTCGCCGTCCGTGGTCTTAACCTGAAACTCGAGGGTGAGTGCAACGACTACTTCGGCAAGGGCCTGAGTGGCGGACGCATCATCATATTGCCGCCCAGCCGCACAGGAGAGCATTTCCACGCGGAAGAAAACATCATCGCCGGCAACACCGGCCTCTACGGGGCCACCAGCGGCGAACTCTATATCAACGGAAAGGTGGGCGAGCGTTTTGCCGTGCGCAATTCCGGTGCCACGGCGGTTGTCGAAGGCGCCGGCGACCATTGCTGCGAATACATGACCGGCGGTCGCGTGGTGGTACTCGGCAAGACAGGGCGCAACTTCGCCGCCGGTATGTCGGGCGGAGTGGCCTACGTGTACGACCCCGACCACAGCTTCGACTATTTCTGCAACATGGATATGGTGGAGCTTTCGCTGGTCGAGGACAGTGTGAGCCGCAAAGAGCTGTTGGAACTTATCCGTCAGCACTACTTGCACACCGGTTCTGCCCTGGCCGGCCGCATGCTCGACGATTGGCACCGGTATATCGACGACTTCATCCAGGTGGTCCCCATCGAGTACAAGCGTGTGCTCGAAGAAGAAAAGATGGCACGGCTGCATGAGAAGATTGCCGACATACAGAGAGACTATTAAAACCTAAGTACAATGGGAAACCCTAAAGCATTCTTGGAGATACATCGTCAGGAAGCAGGCTATCGTCCGCTTCACGACAGGATCCACGATTTCGGCGAAGTGGAGCAGACGCTCAACACGCATCAGCGTCGTGAGCAGGCTTCGCGCTGCATGGATTGCGGCGTGCCCTTCTGCCACTGGGCCTGCCCGCTGGGCAACAAGGCGCCTGAGTGGAACGATGCTCTGTACAAAGGAGACTGGGAACTGGCCTATCGCCTGTTGAACAGCACCAATCCCTTCCCCGAATTTACGGGTCGCATCTGTCCGGCACTTTGTGAAAAAGCCTGTGTACTGAACCGCTTCAACCACGAACCGACCACCAATCGCGAAGACGAGGCCGCCATCACCGAGGCCGCCTTCCGCGAGGGATATATCCAGCCTCGTACCGATATTGTGCGCAACGGCCGGAAAGTGGCCGTCGTCGGAGCCGGTCCTGCCGGGCTGGCCGCTGCCAACGAACTCAACCTGCAGGGATATACGGTCACCGTTTTTGAAAAGGACGAATCGGCCGGCGGACTGCTCCGCTACGGCATCCCCAACTTCAAACTCAACAAGGACCTGATCGACCGTCGCCTGCGCTTGCTCGAAGCGGAGGGAATCACCTTCAAGTATGGCTGCTTCATGTCGGCAGATTCCGACATTCCGGCCTTGGGTGCCGACTATGACGCGGTTGTTGTTGCCACCGGCACCCCTGTCGCCCGCGATTTGCCCATCCCGGGCCGTGAACTGAAAGGGGTCCACCTGGCCCTTGAGTTGCTTTCGCAGCAGAACCGGGTACTGGCAGGCAAGGAATTTACGAAAGAAGAGCGCATCACCGCCAAGGGCAAGGATGTCCTGGTCATCGGCGGTGGCGACACGGGTTCCGACTGCATCGGCACGGCTCATCGTCAGGGATGCAGGAGCGTCACCCAGATCGAGATCATGCCCCGCCCCGTCGAAGGTCCCGAAGACCCCCAGAACCCCTGGCCCGCCTGGCCGCGTACGCTCAAGACCACTTCTTCCCACGAAGAAGGCTGTGTGCGCCGCTGGAACGTCAACACCCTCGAATTCATCGGTGAAAACGGTCGTCTTACAGGGGTACGCGTACAGGAAATCGACTGGCAGCCCAACCCGGCGGGAGGCCGTCCCCTCATGGTGGAAAAGGGACAGCCCGAAATCATCAAGGCCGAACTGGTCTTGCTGGCCATGGGCTTTCTCAAACCCGAACATCCCGCCTATCCGGCCAACGTCTTCGTTTGCGGCGACGCGGCCAACGGCGCTTCTCTCGTGGTCCGTGCCTTGGCCGACGGCAAGCGTATGGCCGGCACAGTCCACAGCTATTTGAACAGACAATAAACCATTAACACCAGATATTATGGAAGCTTTGAGATTTCAAGTTGTCGGTGAGGCCTTCAAGAAGAAGCCGCTCGACGTAAAAGCCCCCAGTGAGAGACCTTATGAGTACTTTGGCAAGAAGGTCTTCAACCGTGAGAAAATGTACAAGTACCTGCCCAAGGACGTGTATGAGAAACTGATCGATGTCATCGACAACGGTGCCCGCCTCGACAGGGCCGTGGCCGATGCTGTGGCCGCCGGCATGAAGCAGTGGGCCACCGAAAACGGCGTGACGCACTATACACACTGGTTCCAGCCGCTCACCGAAGGAACGGCCGAAAAACACGACTCATTTATCGAACACGACGGCAAGGGAGGCATGGTGGAGGAATTCACCGGCAAGTTGCTGGTACAGCAGGAGCCCGACGCCTCGTCTTTCCCCTCGGGCGGCATCCGTTCCACCTTCGAGGCCCGTGGCTATTCGGCCTGGGATCCGACTTCTCCGGTGTTCATCATCGACGATACGCTTTGCATTCCTACCGTCTTCATTTCGTACAGCGGAGAATCGCTCGACTACAAGGCACCGCTGCTGCGTGCCCTCCACGCCGTCAACGTCGCCGCCACGGCCGTATGCCATTATTTCGAGCACTCTGTCAAGTAGGTGAAGTCGAATCTGTGATGGGTGCAGGAATACTTCCTGGTGGAC
>JAGDCW010000178.1 GCA_017958305.1 Bacteroidales bacterium
GGTGCGACGGCCAGGATCAGCAGCGCCGTGATCGACAGGCAGAGTCTTTGTTTGCTCATCCAATCCATATTGATCGTGACAATCATTCGGGCAGTAAAAATAGCAAGATTGGAGCAAAGCCCCAAACAAGGGATGAAAAAAGTGGTGGCCGATAGATTACCGGCCACCACTTGATGGTATGAAGGAGGAATGCTTATCTGACGATAAACTTCTTGCCGCCCTGCAAGTAGATGCCGGGCTTGAGGTTGTCGGTATCGAGTACGCGACGACCCAGGATGTCATAGACGGTAGCATCCTCGATGCGGGTAGCCTTCACCGTCATGATGCCATCGAGCACCGTCGGACCGAAGTAGTAGATCTCGCTGACAAACAAGAACTCGGTCTTCTGCGACTGCGTACCGGCGGCCAGCTGGGCTGCGAAATCCTCACCCATGAAATACTCGCTGGTCTCGTCTCCCTTGATGCGGAGATAGATCTTCTGACCGGCCAGGGCTGCAGGAATCTCAGCCTTGACGGGGAACCATGTCTGCTCCTTGCTGATTTCAGCCTTGACAATGTTGGTCCAAGTGGCTTTGTCGGTCGAATAGTCCACCAGAGTGGTCTTGTAGCACATGTTGTCCGAAGCGATGTTGAAGGTCAGGTAAGAGCCTTCCTCGACGCTGGGCACCTCGAAATAGATGAAGTCCGAAGGAGTCTTGTCGGCAAACTTGGCGCTGTCGGTATGCACAAAGACACAGTTGCGGACATCGCCGGCCACTTTGTTGTTACGGGTCATCAGCGCCTCGGTGGTGGAGTCGACATACTGAGTGCCGTCCCAGGTGGCATAGCACAGCGTGTATGGAGTGCCGCCCTTGTAGAAGTTAGCCTCCAGCGGGGCATTAAGTTTGACATTGTTCTTTTCCAACTGCTCGAAGTTCCAGGCAGCCCGGTAGGGACCTTCTTCGAAACGAGCCACCAGATCCAGGTTGTCTTCCAGGGTGATGACCTGGCTCAACTCGGTACTACCGTTGCTCCAGCCCAGGAACTTGTTGAGGTTGCCCTTGGGCACAGCCGTAACGGTGATTTCGTCGCCGCTGATGAACTTGGCGGTCGTTTCCTTATAGACCTTGTCGTTCAGTATGAAATCGGCAGTCTTGGAGCCCTCGATACTGATATTGACAGTCACAGTCACCTGCTTGGTGTCGGTGTACAGGTTCACATCGCCGATAGGAGCGCCGTCAATACCAGCGGTGAAGATGGGCTCGCCCTTCCAGATGTAGAACAGACCTTCCTGGGCATCGGTAAACTTTTCCCAGCCGAAACCGATGGTATCCATCGTCAGGTTGTCGATGTCGGCACTCAGGAAATCACCCTCGTTATCATTGTCGAGCAGGGCTCTGGGATCACGGTAGCCGGCAACGACATTGTTCTTGCACTCCATCATGCCGAACTGGACACTGGCCAGATAGGGCCTCGGCAGATTATTGAGCGTATCGGGGTTAGTCTCCATAATCTCCTGCAGTCCGGGGTTGTTGTAGTCGTCCACCCAGTTAGGCACCAGGAAAATGTTGTTGTTGATGTGGAATTCCGACATCTGACCCACATAGCTGTCGAAGTTCATCAAGGCTCCCTGCGAGCAATGGCCGATAAAGGTATTGTTCTCGAAGGTGAAGTTGATATCGACACGTCCGGCTTCCTCGGTCATCGTGGAGAACTGAACGATAGAATGCACATAACCCAGGTCGTAGAAAAGGTTGTTACGGAAGACCATCTCGCTCACGCGCATATCCATACGGAACAGCGACATGGGGTTGTTCAGGTAATAACCCGTATGGAAGGTACAACCTTCCACGCCGAAGTAGTTGATCTCACCACCGTCCTTCAAGCCGTTGCTTCTGGCTTCGGGCTGGCAGCGGAACAGGGCACGGTTGTAGTTCTTCACCTCGCAGTTGGAGAAGACCAGTGTGTCCATGTAGTGATAGAAGGTGTCCTTCATGTTGAACAGATACTTCGAATTGGCCGTGTTACCGCCGTTGCATTCGATGACCAGATTCTCGAGGAATACCGACAGACGGTCGGCTTCGGTGTTGGTCGGCAGGTTCCACTGCAGACCAAGTTTGGCCCGGCCGTTCTCTTCGTCATCGACACCGATGACATGGATTGTGCCCCTATTGGGCAATACCTTGGCATTGGTCAGGGCGATGATGCTCGGAGTAGCCCTCACGAAAATCGTGTCGATCACATCGTTGGCTCTCTCTTTGAAGAATTCGGCCTCAAAGTCGGCTTTGCTGCCAACCGTTACATGGCCGGCCTGGGCATTGAATGCCGCCAGGGCCGCCATACACATGATCAGAGTAAAAACTTTTTTCATAAGCTTTTTGGATTAAGTAATTGATAATTAATGATATAGATGGTTATAATGTCCAATTGATGAAGTATTTCGTCCTAAGCGATTGCTCCACCTGCGGCTGCAGGCCGGCATCGTACTTGGCCTTGACACGATCGTAAATGACCTGATAGTCGCGTCCGTAGCGTTCGGCCATCTTGACCAGATAGCTGTACGATTTGCCTTCGCCTGTGAACTCCTTCAGGTACTCGTCGGCCAAGGCCAGGTCGTACTGCTTGATGCGGTCGCGGTCGTAGGCGAAAGAACGCTTCTGGGCCTCGGTGGCATCGTCGGCCAGGACCGGCAGGTCGTACTCGCGGGCGCGATTGGCCCCCACGATGCCGATGTCGCCGTAGCCGCCCGAAGTGGCAAACCAGTTGGCATAGCCGGGATCCCAGACGGGCTTGCCGTCGAGGCTGTCAGTAGGCAGAGTCATATATCCTCCCGGGAAGCGGTTCAGCATACCGGTGTTGAGCAAGGTGCGGGCTGCATCCCAGTGGCCCAGGTGGTTCTCGGCCTCAGCGAGCAGGAAATGCAGATCGTGGCCCCGGAACAGGGGAATGGTGGGTTCGATCTCGAAGATTTTGGCACGCAGGTAGCCCCGGTTGTTCAGACGGGTGTAATAGTATTTCGAGAAAGCGGGCTGCCCGCCCAGGGTGTTGCTCACCAGGCGCTGGGCTTCGCCGCGGATGTCCGATTCGTTGTAGGCAGCCTGGGCCGAAGCGGCCGGACGCAGGTAATAGCCGTCGCCGGGGAACTCGGGGCAGAAATACTGCACCAGCCGGTTGTACTGCTTGTTCTGGTAGTCGTAGAAGATGGCACCCAGGATCTGCTGGGCATAGCCCACCTGTTCGGTCCAGAAAATGTTGGGATACTCCAGGATGATCTGCATCGAACAACTGTAGTAGTCGGTGCCCTGGTTGGTGATGGAGGCATTGAGGAAAGAGAGCACATTGTCGCGGATCCAAAGCCAATCGGCGGCGGCCGATGCCTCGTCCTCGTAGTTGGTACGCCAGGAAGCCAGCTCGGCCCTGAGCGAGATCCATTTGGGGGTCATGTACTGCCAATACTGGTAGCTCTCGTTGCCGTTGACCGGGTCGATCCAATAACTCCAGTTCATTTCCAAATCGGCCGGAATATGCTGTCCGCAAGCGTCGATGCCGTTGTCGAGCAGGTCGATGCAGCGGTTGCAGATGCCAAACATGTCGAGATGCTCGAAAGTGCGTGTGTCGGTCAGGGGGCGCAGCTCGGTCATGTCCGTGTCGAACCAGTAGGCTTCGCCGTAGATACGGCCCAGCATGTAGTAGGCCCAGACTTTGTAGCGCAGGGCCGAGCTCACGAGGCGGGGCACATGCACCTTGGCGCTGTCGCTCATGGCGCCGCCCACCCGCTGGCAGTATTCGTCCATCTTGGCGATGAAATCGTTGCAGCTGACTATCACGGCATAGTAGCCCGTCGGATCGGCGTAAGGGTTGCCGTCGGTCTCGTCGTAGGCGGCCAGGTTCTGCAAGTCGACCGGGGCGTTGCCCGTCGCTTCCAGGTAGTTGCAGCGCGGGTCGGTGAGGAATATCGCCTGGTCACCCACTTCCTGCATACGGGTGACGATACCCAGGAAGCCACGGTACATTTCACTCTCCTTGGCAATGTAGTCGCCTTCTTTCAAGACATTGTCGGGGTCGGTCTCGAAAAACTGGCAGGACGACAGCAGGCCCGTCAAGGCCACAAGGAAGAAAAGATATATCGATCTCTGTTTCATAGACTTGCTTTTAGAAATTAAGATTGACACCAACTTTAAACGTTACAGGGGAACCCACCTTGGCATAGTCGAAGCCGCGCAGGGCCTCGGCGTAGCTGTAGTAGAACTCCGGATCGGCACCCAGGTAGTTGCTCAGCGACCAGAGGTTCTCGGCAGCCACCCATACCTGGCCGTCCATGTAGCGGAGCAGGTCCTTGCTCAGGGCATAGGACAAGGCCACACGCCTGAGTTTAAGGTAGCTGGCATTCTCAATCCAGCGATCGCTGAAGAGGTTGTTGCCCGAAGGATCGCCGTAGGCGGCCCGGGGCATGGAGGCTTCCTGCCCTTCGATCTGCCAGCGGTTCAGCACGGCCACCGACTGGTTGTAGAAGCGGTCCATCGACTCGGTCTGGCGGCGTGCGGCGTTGTAGGCGCGGTTGCCCAAGCTGATGCCCAGATCGGCCGACAGGCGCCAGTCGCCATAGCGGAACGACGTTCCCAGCGAGCCGTAGAAATAGGGTGCGGCCGAACCCA
>JAGDCW010000179.1 GCA_017958305.1 Bacteroidales bacterium
CCCTGATGGGTTGGATGGACGGTGTTCCTATTGCGCTTCTGGATGCTGATGACAAGGAACTTCAGCGTTTTGAAGACCCCATGGATGCCGTTCTCCACTGTGAGATCGATGGTCGGAAGCTCCTCGACATCATGGAGGAATTTACCGACATCGAGTGTGGATAGTCTTTGGACAGTATCCGTTCGACTTCATTGACATTACGTCCTTAAGAAAAGCCTGCGGCCGCACACACTGTCGCAGGTTTTTATTATATTTGCATAGGTTACAGAACTGATTGTAAAGCGAGGCGATTACCACTTTCTACAGGATTGTGAAAGGGTAAAGGGGGCAGCCCGGCGCCTGATGGTAACTCGTGTTTTGGGGATGCGGGGAATGGAAGTGTGTGGCGATACTGCATTGGCCATGTCGCCTCCCTCGACCAAAATGGTCTGGCACGAAATCGGCCTCTGGTGGCCTGAGATGCGGCAGACACGGGTTTGTAAAGTGGCATCTGCCGCGGTTGAATGCGTAGAATGGCGATTTCGCGGCAGAACGTTTTGAGAGATTCCGGGTCAAGCCCGGAATGAGGGATAGAAGAGCCCGGTGCTTCGACAAGCTCAGCAACCGGGCACTGGCTATCGACAGGCTCAGCAACCGGGCCAAGTATCATAAGCAACTAACGCATTTATCGACAAACTCCAACGTTTTTTCGCCATTTCCGTGCCGGGTTTTCCGACGGGGGTGCTGGTCGGTTTTGCTGGGATGTTCGTTATCGGCACGGTCCTGTTCCTGGCCTTCCTTGGGCCCAGGCGTGGGGCGAGATGGGCGGCGGGGCTGCTGCTCGCGGAGTACATGGTGCTGATTCTGATGCTGACGGTCTTTTGCCGGAAGTTGCTGGATGTGCGGGAGTTTCATTTGATTCCGTTCCGGAGCTACTGGTATGTCTGGGAGGGCGGACGTTTTCTGGTGCAGGTTTGTATGAATGTGCTGGCGTTCGTGCCCATCGGCCTACTCCTCGGCTGCGCTTTCGGGCGGATGGAATGGGGGAAGGTGTTGGCGGTCGGCGGGGGATTCTCGCTCCTGATCGAGGTGCTGCAGTTTGCCTTCAAGCGGGGCTTTGTGGAGTTTGACGATGTGTTCCACAATGTGCTGGGGTGCGCGATCGGGTTTGGGGTGTATGTGGGGGTGCGGTGGTTGATGCGGCAGATTTCTCCGATTGCGGGCGGTAGGTCGGAATGATTCCCTGATGTATCTCCGTCGACTCATACGCGAAGTTTTCGCCCATGCCGCGTGGGAGCATTGGGTGTGGATGGGGATATTGGCATTGGCATTGACGGGATTCCTGTCCATCCGGAAGCGGGTTTCGGTCCATGCCGCCGTCTGCCTGGGGCTGACGCTCTTTGCGGGGCTGTTCCTGCTCGATACGGCGGTCCTCATCCGCATCGGCGACGGCCTGACGCACAAGACCGGCTTCGACCCCGCCTACGAGCTCCACTACTTCCTCACCGGCGGCATGGTCCGCTGGACCGAAATGTTTGCCAATGTGGTTGTGTTTGCGCCGTTCGGGTTTTTCCTGGGGGCTTTTTTGCGGGTGACGAGGCGCTTTGGCTCTCGGGGGCGGCCGGACTCGATGGCTCGGCTGGACTCCCGCCGCCGGCTCGGGCTTGTCGCCCTCTGTTCCTTGGGCTTGTCACTGTGCATCGAGGCACTACAACTGCTCCTGCGAGTGGGCGTGTTCGAAGTGACGGACCTGGTGCTGAATACGCTGGGGGGAGTTGGAGGAGCCTGGCTGGCAGGCCGGCTCCGGGGCCTGTCTTGAGGCCGGTCCCTGAGCTTGCCGAAGGGCCGGCCGTGAACCGGACGAAGGACGGTCCCTGAGCTTGTCGAAGGGCCGGCGGGATTGACATGATTGACATAACCTTTTTTTCAAAATACTATGAGATACCTTGAACTTTGCACTTTGACTGGATCCCAGATCGAGGATCTGCTGGGCCTGATGAAGGAGTTGAATGCCGAAATACCTGTCACCGCGCAGCAGCAGCAGCGTTCGGTGGCATCTCCGGGCACGCGGATTTTTGTCGCCGAGAACGACGAGAAGCACATCGTCGGCTGCGCCACCCTGTGCGTCTTCGAGTCCC
>JAGDCW010000180.1 GCA_017958305.1 Bacteroidales bacterium
CAGCTGACCAAATTCCTGAAATGCTGGGTCAGGGGAGAGAATTTGCTGGATCAGGATTATCAAATCCTGGCCGGCTACCCCATGCCGGGCGCCAATTTCATGGCCGGCATCATGCTCAGCCTGTAAAGGCACGCACATTGTCCGCCACCTGACGCTCCAGCTCGGGCAGCGGCACGGAAAGCACCGCAGCAGCCTGCTGTTAGACCGCAGAGATTTCCGGCATCCGGCCGGGGGTCTCTGCGTCTGTTTCGAGGAGAAGCCTGTCGGGCGGGCAGGCTTTCAACGATTCGCTGTTGAAGCGGGGGCCGAAAGAGAGGTAAAAGCCCTGGGCCGTCCACTGCCGGGCCTGTTGGGGCTTACCCCGGAAACCATGGATCATCCAGGCCGGGATGGAAGGGTATTTCCGGCGGCAGGCCAGGATTTCGGCTGCGGCATGGACACAGTGCAAGACCACGGGTTTATGCAGCTGCTGAGCCGCCGAGAGTTGGATGTCGAGCCACTCCATCTGCCTGGCCCAAGGGTGGGAGGAGGGGCGATGCAAACCGATTTCACCGACAAAACGCAGTTCGGGCAGTGCCAGCAGGGCTTCGAGCCAGTCTTTTTCGGGAGCCTCCCCGACATCGAACGGATGCAGGCCACTACCCAACAGGCAGCGGGCGGGTTGTGCCACGCCCAACTCGGTCGTCAAGAGCTGCAAGGCCTGGGAAGGGTTGTCCGACAGACCGCGCAAACGGGCCGCCGACAGACAAAGCAAGGCGACGGAGGCGTCCCCTTTTGCCAAAATATGGGTATGGGCATCGGTCATCATGGCACAGGATCGTAGCCGTGGCCACCCCAGGGATGACAACGCGAAATGCGCTTGATGGCCAGCCAACCCCCTTTGAAGGGTCCATATTTCTTGATGGCCTCGATGGCATACTGCGAGCATGTGGGGGTGAAGCGGCAGGAGGCCGGGGTGAGCGGGGAAATGCAGGCGCGGTAGAAATAGACCGGCAGCAACAGCAGCCAGCCAAGCACTTGCTTGATATATTTCCAAAGGGTTTTCATGACTGCGTTGCCTTGGCTTTTTCCAGATTGGCCTGGACCTTGGCCAGCAATTTGCCCATCTTGGCATAGACGGTGGCATAGTCCGAGAGAGCGTCCTGCTGCCAGACGATGGCCAGTTGCAACTCGCAGTTCTGTTCACGGGCCATGGCCAGCAGACTGTGTTTCTGCAGCCGGTAGGCTTCGCGCATCAGGCGTTTGGCGCGATTGCGCTGGAAGGCCCGGTGCAGCTTTTTCTTGGGGGCGCTGATGAGCACCTTTACCGGACTGTCGCTTGCGGAATCGGGCGCAGGGAGACAACGCCAACAAGCCCGCAAGGGAAAAGACATCACGGTCTCTCCTTCACGGAACAATGCATCAATGCGTAATTCGCCGCATAAACGCTCTTCTTTTCGAAAAGTATTTCTCAGCGTTTCGGCAGCCACGGCACCGTTTTGACTATTTCTTTTTGTTGGATTCCTTCAAGTATGCCTCGATGGCAGCCGTAATGGAGGGAGCCTGAGGCGTGGGAGCCTCGATGTCGAGCCGGAGGCCGGCATCTTTCACAGCTTGGGCGGTGGATTTGCCCAGGGTGGCGATACAAATCTCGCCCTGCTGGAAATCCGGGAAATTCTTCATCAGCGAAGCGATACCGTTGGGGCTGAAGAATACGAGCATGTCGTAGTTGAATTCCTCTTCGGGGGTGAAATCGTTGCTGATGGTCCGGTACATCACCGACTTGGTATGGAATATCTTCTTCTCCTCGAGCAGGGAGCAGAGATCGTCGTTGTTCACATCCGAGACCGAAACCAGGTACTTTTCGGAAGGGTGTTTCAAGATAAGGGTCACCAGGCCTTCGATCTTGCCGCTGGCAGGATAGAAGATCTTGCGCTTGCGATACTGGATATACTTCTGCAGGTACAGGGCCACGGTCTCGTTGATGCAGAAATATTTCATGTCTTCGGGGACATCGACACGGGTTTCCTCGCAAAGACGGAAGAAATGGTTAATGGCCGTGCGTGCGGTAAAGACAACAGCCGTATGGTCCAAAATGGATATCCGCTGGTGGCGGAATTCCTTCGCAGTGATGCCCTCAACCTTAATGAAAGGACGAAAATTTATCTTGACTCCATACTTCTTTTCCAGATCATAGTACGGGGATTTTTCTGATGCAGGCTTGGGCTGCGATACGAGAATATTCTTGATCTTCACGTCCTATTCAATTAATAGTTAAAACTTTAGCTCAGCAAAAATATTCCCTTGCACATAAGGCAAATCGGGAGGATTTCCGCGCCGCAAAAGTACAAAAAAAAATGAAAGGACGATACTCTTTGGATAGAAAAAAAGCGCAAGACTGTCAGCAACTTCAAAAGCGCCGAAATCACCCACATGGACAGCGAGGCCACCAGCAGCGCAGTGGCCGGGAAGGCGATAATCTCGTTGAACAGAATCAGGAAAGCCAAAAAAAGCGAGACAAAGCAGAAGGGCGTCACAAAAAGACTGTGGACAACTGTCTTGATCGTTTCGGGCAAATGCAGCCAGGCGAACAGGCTGGTGCCGAAGAATCGAAGGGCGACATAGCCCATTGTGAGCAGGAAGGCCACATACAGGTGGGGCCAGTCCGTATCGTAGATCCTGGGGTAAGGGTTCTGCTGCAGTATCAAGGAGATGACCAGCATCCAGATGATGCAGGACACGACAAAAAACAAGGTCTGGAAGTGGCTCAGACGGACATCCCCCTCGTCGGACACCCCCAGTCGGCTACCCGGCAGGAGCACCTGGCGCAGCAGGTCCTTCAATTGTCCGCGACTGGCAAACAGGTAGGCCAGGAAAACCAGGCAGAGCACAATCAGCCCGTACGACTTCAGCCCGTCAGCCACGTCGCGCGAGCGGGCGAGTCCTTCATAAAGCGGGAGTTGGACAGTGCAAATGCAAGATGTATCCCCGGATGCAGCCGACACCGCCTGAAGCGTGTCCCCGCCCGGAACTGTCCAGGCGGCCTGAGCATACATCTGAGGATACATCTTTTATGGATTCGGTCGGGCCTTAGTCTTTGAACTTGGCCGACAGGAATTCGCGATTCAAACGGGCGATGTTGGAGATGGAGACGTTCTTGGGGCATTCGGCTTCGCAGGCACCCGTGTTGGTGCAGTTGCCAAATCCCAGTTCGTCCATCTTGGCCACCATGGCCTTGGCGCGGGCGGCGGCCTCCACCTTGCCCTGGGGCAGCAGAGCCAGCTGGCTTACCTTGGCCGACACGAACAACATGGCCGAGCCATTCTTGCAGGCGGCCACGCAGGCACCGCATCCGATGCAGGAGGCTGCATCCATGGCCAGGTCGGCGACGGGCTTGGCAATGGGCGTGGCGTTGGCGTCGGGGGCGCCGCCGGTGTTGACCGAAACATAGCCGCCGGCCTGGATGATTTTGTCGAAGGCCGAACGGTCCACCATCAGGTCGCGGATCACCGGGAAGCCATGGGAACGCCAAGGCTCGACGGTGATGACATCGCCGTCCTTGAACTTGCGCATGTGCAGCTGGCAGGTGGTGATGTCCTCGTCGGGTCCGTGGGGATGGCCGTTGATATACAGGGAACACATACCGCAAATACCTTCACGGCAGTCATGGTCGAAGACCACCGGTTCCTTTCTTTCGGCGATGAGCTGCTCGTTGAGCTGGTCCATCATCTCCAGGAAAGAACTGTCTGTCGAGACATTGCCCAATTGATAAGTTTCGAACTTGCCGGGGGCCTTGGGACCTCTCTGGCGCCAAACTTTCAATGTAATATTGATACTTTTTTCCATGACTTATTTGTAATTGCGTTGTTGTACTTTGGTAAACTCATAGTTCAACTCTTCCTTGATGAGTTGAGGTTCCTGGTCTTCGCCCATGTACTTCCAGCAGCCCACGTAGGAGAACTTGTCGTCCTGGCGCAGAGCCTCACCCTCGGGCGTCTGATACTCTTCGCGGAAGTGGCCGCCGCAGGATTCCTCACGGTGCAGGGCATCGGTGGCCATCAATTGGCCGATCTCGATGAAGTCGGCCAGGCGCAGGGCCTTCTCCAGCTCGACATTCTGATCCTTGGCCTCGCCGGGAATGAACACGTTGGTCCAGAATTCCTGTTTGATGCGCTTGAGTTCGACCAGGGCCTTTTTCAAGCCTTCGGCGTTGCGACCCATGCCGACGAAGTCCCACATGACCAGTCCCAGTTCCTTGTGGATGGAATCCACCGAACGCTGGCCCTGGATGGACATCAGTTTTTCGATACGCTCGTTGATGGCCTTTTCGGCTTCGAGGAATTCGGGCAGCTCGGTCGAGAAGCGCGGGGTGCGGATCTCGTCGGCCAGGTAGTTCTGGATGGTGTAGGGCAGCACGAAGTAACCGTCGGCCAGACCCTGCATCAGGGCCGAGGCTCCCAGACGGTTGGCGCCGTGGTCCGAGAAGTTGGCCTCACCGATGCAGAACAGGCCGGGGATGGAGGTCTGCAGTTCGTAATCGACCCAGATACCGCCCATGGTGTAGTGGATGGCCGGGAAAATCATCATCGGTTCCTCGTAGGGATTGGAGTCGGTGATTTTTTCGTACATCTGGAACAGGTTGCCATAACGGGCTTCGACCACGTCCTTGCCCAGGCGGTTGATGGCTTCGCTGAAATCCAGGAACACGGCCAGTCCGGTGTTGTTCACACCATAGCCGGCATCGCAACGCTCCTTGGCGGCACGGGAGGCCACATCACGGGGCACCAGGTTGCCGAAGGCGGGATAACGGCGTTCGAGATAGTAGTCGCGATCTTCCTCGGGAATGTCGCGGCCTTTGAGTTTGCCAGCCTGCAGGGCCTTGGCGTCTTCCAGTTTCTTGGGTACCCAGATACGGCCGTCGTTACGCAGCGATTCGGACATCAGCGTCAGCTTCGACTGGTTGGTGCCGTGCACGGGGATACAGGTCGGATGGATCTGGGCGTAGCAGGGATTGGCGAAATAGGCACCCTTCTTGTAGGCCTGCCAGGCAGCCGAGCCGTTGGAACCCATGGCGTTGGTCGAAAGGAAGAAGGTGTTGCCGTAACCACCGGTACCGATCACCACGGCATGGGCGGCATAGCGCTCGATCTTGCCGGTGATGAGGTTGCGGACGATGATACCGCGGGCCTTGCCGTCGATGATGACCAGATCGAGCATTTCGCGGCGGGTGAAAAGTTTCACGCTGCCCTTCTTGACCTGGCGGCTCAGGGCCGAATAGGCACCCAGCAGCAATTGCTGGCCGGTCTGGCCCTTGGCATAGAAAGTACGGGACACCTGGGCGCCGCCGAACGAACGGTTGGCCAGCGTGCCGCCGTATTCACGGGCAAAGGGCACGCCCTGGGCCACGCACTGGTCGATGATATTGTTCGACACCTCGGCCAGACGATAGACATTGGCTTCGCGGGCACGGTAGTCGCCGCCCTTGATGGTGTCGTAATAGAGACGATAGACAGAGTCACCGTCGTTCTGATAGTTCTTGGCTGCGTTGATACCGCCCTGGGCTGCGATGGAGTGGGCCCGGCGCGGGGAGTCCTGAATACAGAAGTTCAACACGTTGAAACCAAGTTCTCCCAAGGAGGCGGCAGCGGAGGCGCCGGCCAGGCCGGTACCGACCACGATGATATCCAGACGACGCTTGTTCGACGGATTGACCAATTTCTGGTGGGCCTTGTAGTTGGTCCATTTTTCACTCAAAGCACCTTCGGGAATCTTCGAGTCAATCACTGTTTTTTTGGAAGTTGCCATATGCTTAGGAGATTAAATTGACAATCAGATAATAGACAGGAATTGCTACAAAGAGCAGCATGATGATGGTGGCATAGATGTTGGAGATGCATTTGATGCGGGGCAGCCACGTGTTGTTGCTCCAGCCCAGCGTTTGCAGCGAGCTCCAGATGCCGTGGGTCAGGTGCAGCCACAAGGCCACCAGCCAGACAATGTAGAGGATGCAATAGACCGGACTCTGGAACAGGTTCTGTACGACAGCGGCGCCACCCACGTGGATTTCCTCACCATTGATGATACCCATCAGTTCGACAAGCTGCATCTTGGCCCAGAAGTTGTAGAGGTGCAGGCAAAGGAAACCGCAGATGACGACACCCAGGACCAGCATGTTCTGAGAAGCCCATTCCACACCTTTTGGACGTGCTTTCACCTGGTAAGAGTTCGCGCCTCTGGCCATCTTGTTCTGGATGGTCAGCCACAAGGCATAGCAGATGTGGACGACGACCAACAGGGCCAGGCCCATTGTGCCGACCAAAGCATACCAGTTGGCTCCGAGAAAATGACAAATGGCATCATAGACCTCCGGCGAAATGATCACGAAGATGTTCATGATACTGTGGAACGTCAGGAACAGCACCAGGGCAGCGCCGGTGATACTCATGACAAGTTTTCTTCCGATGGAAGAATTGACAATAAATACGCCCATAGTTTTTTACGTTATAGAATTCAGTGTATGAGCGGCAAAAATAATCCTTTTTTGCGGACTGCACAAGGGCATTAAAGAAATAATTCTGTAATGCACCCATTTGGTTTTCCCCACGCTTTGCCGTACCTTTACGGACAATTTTCACAAGTCCTATGGCAAGCGGTATTCCCTCAAAAACAGACAAGATTGTCGAGCAGTTGGCAGATTACAAAACCTTGAAAATCATGCGCTATGACCAATGTCATGCCGAAGCGCTGCCCTCTTCCGGCGAATTGCAGGAGATCATCACGCTCTGCCGTTCCCTGTTGTTTCCCGGTTTCTTCGGCCCGGCCCTCGAGCGTCGGGACAACCTGGGAGAGTATATCGGACAGGTGGCCGGGGAGCTGTTTTCGCTGCTGCGTCGGCAAATAACCGCCGGACTTTGCTTCCAACCCGACAAATGCCCGCACGACGGGAAGACCCTGCAACAGCAGGCCGAGGAAAAGGCCCGGGCCTTCATGTCGGTGTTGCCCGAACTGCGTGAGAAGCTGGAACAGGATGTGATTGCCTCCTACAACGGCGACCCGGCCGCCGAAAGCCTGGCCGAAGTCATCGCCTGCTACCCCGGCATCCGGGCCGTCAGCAGCTACCGTATCGCCCATGCCCTCTACGAACTCGACGTGCCGGTCATCCCCCGGATGATTACCGAAATGGCCCATTCCGAGACCGGCATAGACATCCATCCCGCCGCCCGCATCGGCATCTCCTTTGCCATCGACCACGGCACGGGCGTCGTCATCGGCGCCACGACCATCATCGGCGACCGCGTCAAACTATACCAGGGTGTCACCCTGGGCGCCAAGAGTTTCCCGCTCGACGAGAACGGACACCCCATCAAAGGCATCCTGCGCCATCCCATCCTGGAGGACGATGTCATCATCTATGCCAACTCCACCATCCTGGGCCGGGTCACCATCGGCCGCGGCGCCATCATCGGCGGCAACGTCTGGGTGACGGAAGACGTCCCGGCCGGCGCCCGTGTGATGCAATCGAAAAAGAAATCCCTGTAATACTTCCGCCCCATGCAAGCCGAATCCTTCGAAATGATTGCCAAGACCCTGCAGGGATTGGAAGAAGTCCTGGCCAAAGAAATTGTGGAACTGGGGGGCGACGACGTGGAAATCGGCCGCCGCTCGGTGTTTTTCCGCGGTGACAAGCGACTGATGTACAAGGCCAACCTGCACTTGCGTACCGCCCTTCGCATCCTCAAGCCCGTGGCCGCCTTCGATGCCAAAAACGCCGATGAAATCTACGAGCATCTGCGCCGCTTCGACTGGGAGAGCCACTTCGGGCTGGAGCAGACCTTCACGGTCGATACGGTGGTGTATTCCGAGCATTTCAACCACTCGCAGTTCCTCACCTACCGGGTCAAGGACGCCATTGCCGACAGTTTCAACGAAAAATACGGCCGTCGGCCCTCGGTCAGGCTCACCCGGCCCGACATCTACATCCATCTGCATGTGTCGCACAACCATTGCACCCTGTGCATGGACAGCTCGGGCGAATCGCTCCACAAGCGCGGCTACCGCGACGAACAGACCGAAGCCCCGCTCAACGAGGTGCTGGCTGCCGGCATGTTGCTGCTGGCCGGTTGGGACGGGCAGACCAACTTCATCGATCCCATGTGCGGAAGCGGCACTCTGCCCATCGAGGCGGCCCTCATCGCCCTGAATATTCCGCCGGGCATCTACCGCAAGGAATTTGCCTTCCAGAAATGGAAAGACTACGACGAGGAACTTTTCGGTGAACTCTACGACGAGGACACCCAGCGCGAGTTCAAACACAAGATCTACGGCTCGGACATCTCCAAGCAGGCCATCGCCATCGCCGAAAAGAATGTCCGCAGCGCCGGGCTCACCAAGTACATCCACCTCAAGGCCAAAGCCATCCAGGACATTGTTACCACCGTCGGGCCGGGCGGTCTGCTGGTGACCAATCCTCCCTACGGGGAGCGTCTCCGCCCGGAAAACCTGTACCAACTCTACGAAGACCTGGGCGAGCGGCTCAAACACGTGTTTGTCGGCTATACGGCCTGGGTGCTGAGCCAGCGCCGCGAGTGTTTCGACCACATCGGCCTGCGCCACTCGGCCCGCATTCCGCTCATGAACGGCAACCTCGAATGCGAATTCCGCAAATACGAGATTTTCAGCGGCAAGATGGATGGTTATAAATCCCGACACCGCAACAACTGAGCCATGGCAAGGAAAAACCAGTTCTATGTCGTCTGGGTCGGACGCCAACCCGGCATCTACCCATCGTGGGACAGCTGCCATGCGCAGGTCGATCAGTTCGAAGGCGCCCGCTACATGGGCTTCCCCACCCAGGAGGCCGCCCAAGAGGCCTATGCCGGCGGCTGGCAGCAAGCCTATGCCGCCCACCGGCAGACGCAGGAACCGGCCGGTACGGCCAAAAAGTCACTGCCCCGTCCCACGGGCGAGTTCCTGGCCGTGGATGCCGCTTGCAGCGGCAATCCCGGGCTGATGGAATACCGGGGTGTCTATCTGCCGGCCGGCAACGTGGTCTTCCACCGCGGTCCCTGGACAGACGGCACCAACAACATCGGAGAATTCCTGGCCATCGTCCACGTCCTGGCCCTGCAAACCGAGAAAGGCACCCGTTTGCCCGTCTATTCGGACAGTGCCAACGCCCTGCTGTGGGTCAGGAAAAGGAAATGCGGCACCAAACTGGCCCGCACCGGTCGCAACGGGCAATTGTTCGACATGATCGCCCGGGCCGAGAAGTGGCTCGAAACCCACGACTACAGCGCCATCCCCCTGCACAAATGGGACACGGCCGCCTGGGGTGAGATCCCGGCCGACTTCGGCAGAAAATAGACTTTCTCCCTACTGGTTTTTGCGATTGCGCGGCAGATACTCCAATATCTGTTGCTTGAGGAAGTGTTTGTCGATGTGGGTGTAGATTTCGGTGGTCTGGATGCTCTCGTGGCCCAGCATCTGCTGGATGACCCGCAGGTTGGCCCCGCCCTCTAGCAAGTGGGTGGCGAAGCTGTGACGGAAAGTGTGCGGGCTGATGTTTTTCTGTATGCCGGCCTCAGCGGCCAGCTGTTTGATGATTTTGAACACCATGGACCGGGTCAGGGCAGCTCCCCGACGGTTCAGGAAAACATAGTCTTCCTGTCCGCGCTTGATGTCCAGTTTGCTGCGGTCGTGCATCCACAGCCCGATCTCATGGACGGCCGAGGCGGCGATGGGCACCAGGCGCTGCTTGCTGCCTTTGCCCTCGACCAGGATGTATTCCTCGTCGAAATAGCAACGCGACAGTTTGAGCGTCACGAGTTCCGACACCCGAAGACCGCAACTGTACAAAGTCTCCAGCATGGCCCGGTTGCGCTGGCCTTCGGGACGGCTGCGATCGATGCAGCCGATGATGGCGTCGATTTCCCCGACCGACAGCACCTCGGGCAGATGCCTCCCCAGCCGCGGGGTCTCGACAAGGCTCATCGGACTGGCTTCCAGATAGTCCTCCATCACCAGGAAACCGTAGAAAGACTTCAGGCCGGAGATGATCCGGGCCTGCGACCGGGCGCTGATGCCGACATCGCGCAAATCGCAGAGGAACGCTTCTATCTCCTCGCGGGTCAAATTGGCCAAAGGGCGGTCGCCGGCGTAGTCGGAGAGTTTGCGCAAATCCTCCATATAGGCCGTCACGGTGTTCTCGGACAGGGATTTCTCCAACCTCAGGTAGTTGGTGTATTTTTTTATCCACTGTTTGCTCTCAGCCATTTTTGTTATACCTTTGTCTATTATTATGTAGAGGCAAAAATAAGCATTTTCATGAAAATTGTCATCATCAACGGACCCAATCTGAACCTGCTGGGAAAAAGGGAGCCCGACATCTATGGAAGCACCTCTTTCGATGATTTCTTCGCCACCCTCGAAAAGGAATACCCCGCCGTGGACCTCGAATACCGCCAGTCCAACCACGAAGGCACGCTCATCGACTGGATCCAGGAATATGGCTTTGCCTGCGACGGCATCCTCCTGAACGCCGGGGGCTACACCCATACCTCCATCGCACTGGGCGACGCCATCCGGGCCGTCCCGGCACCGGTTGTCGAAGTGCACATCTCCGACATCTACCAGCGGGAGTCCTTCCGGCATGTGTCCATGATCAAGGAGGCCTGCGTCAAAAGCATCGTCGGTTTGGGGCTGGATTCCTACCGCCGGGGCATCGAGGCCATCCTCCATCACGATTTCTGATTTCCCATGGACGAAACCCTCGAAGCCTATCTCTGCCGGCATTGCGAGCCGGAACCCGAGCTCTTGCAGGAACTCCGGCGGGAGACCTATGTCAATTTCCTCAACCCGCGCATGATATCTGGCCATCTGCAAGGACGCCTGCTGGTGATGCTCTGCCGCATGCTGCGTCCCCGGCGGGTGCTGGAGCTGGGCACTTTCACGGGCTACGCCACATTATGCCTGGCCGAAGGAACAGACTCCAAGGCGGAGATCCATTCCATCGAGCACAACGACGAGTTGGAAGACCATCTGGAGAAATGGTTCGCCCGCTCGCCCTACGGCCACAAGATCCAGATGCACTTCGGCGAGGCCGAGACCCTGATTCCCCAATTGGAAGGCCTTTTCGACCTGGTCTTCCTCGATGTGGACAAACGCCGTTACCGGGCCTGCTACGAACTGGCCCTGGACAAGATGCCCGCCGGCGGCTTCATGCTGGCCGACAACACCCTTTGGAACGGAAAAATGCTGGAGCAGATCGCCCCTGCCGACTGCCAAGCCATTGCAGTTTCAGATTTTAACGACTATCTTGCCGCCGATCCCCGGGTCGAGAAGATCATCCTTCCTGTCCGGGACGGCCTCACCATCATCAGAAAAAAATAATTGTCCTATGGAAACCACCAGACAGAACAAAATAAGCCGGCTGCTGCAGAAAGAGCTCAGCGAAGTATTCCTGTCGGAAACCCGGAAAATGCCGGGCGTCATGGTCAGCGTCAGCGTGGTCCGCGTGAGCTCCGATTTGAGTATCGCCCGCGCCTACCTGAGCATCTTCCCCGCCGCCCGGGCCGAAGAAATCCTCAAGAACATCCAGGACAACGCCAAGGCCATCCGCTACGAAATGGCCCAGCGCGTCCGCTTCCAACTGCGTAAAATGCCCGAGCTGAGCTTCTTCATCGACGACTCCCTGGACTACGCCGAACGCATTGATTCCCTGCTGAAACAATGAACCTTCCCCTGCATATTGCCGGCCGCTACCTGTTGTCGAAGAAATCGCACAACGCCATCAACCTGGTTTCGCTGGTATCGGTCTTGGGCGTGGCGGCCGCCACGCTGGCCCTGGTCTGCACCCTGTCGGCCTTCAACGGTTTCCAGGGACTCATCGGCACGCTCTACGGCAATTTCGACCCCGACCTCAAGATCAGTGCGGTCCAGGGCAAGAGCTTCCATACCGGCACCGAAGCCTTCGACCATGTCAGGCAGCTGCCCGGAGTGGCCGTATGCTGCGAAAGCATCGAAGAGAACGTGCTGGTCCGCTACAAGGACAGCCAGACCAGTGCCATCCTGAAAGGCGTTGCCGACTCGTTCGACAGTTTGACCAGCATCCGCGACTGCCTGCGGGCCGGCTCGTTCAAGCTCAATGAAGAGGGCATCGACTTTGCCACGCTCGGAGCCGGGCTGGCCTCCACGCTGGGCACGGGCTATTCCTTCATCGATCCCGTCATGATCTACGCGCCAAGGCGCAAAGGGACGGTGAGCCTGCTCAATCCGGCCGCCTCGTTCAAGGCCGTCCCCATCCTGCTCACGGGGGCTTTCGCCATCGGCCAGCCCGAATACGACGACCAGCGCATGATCGTGCCCCTGGCTTTTGCCCGGCAGCTGCTCGAATACAGCGACGACGAGGTGAGCTGCGTCGAAATCAAGGTGGCACGCAAAACCGAACTGAAGAATGTCAAGAAACAGATACGCGAGATCCTGGGCCAAGACTACCGGGTGGAAGACCTGCACGAGCAGAAAGCCGAGTTCTACCGCATCAACCGGATGGAAAAATGGATCACCTACCTGATGCTCTGCTTTATCCTGATCATCGCCCTGTTCAATGTCATCGGCTCGCTGTCGATGCTCATACTGGAAAAGAAGGAGGATGCCGGCATCCTGTCCAAACTGGGTGCCGACGGGCGGCTCATCCGGCAGGTGTTTCTCTACGAAGGCTGGCTCATCGCCCTGAGCGGCGCTGTGCTTGGCATCGTCCTGGGAGCGGCGCTCTGCCTGCTGCAGCAGCATTTCGGCTGGCTCAAGCTGGGCGACGGCAACTTCATAGTCTCGGCCTATCCCGTGGCCCTCAAGGCAGGCGACCTGTTGCTTGTGCTGGTCACCGTGCTCACCGTCAGCCTGCCTTCGGTCTGGTGGCCCGTCCACTATATTTTTTCGGGGAATGAGCCGTCTGAGTCTTGACATATGGCTCCTTTTCGGCCTGCTGCTGCCACTGTCCCTGCAGGCCCAACCCTCCCGGGGCGGACAACCCCTGCCGGCCCGGCTGCAGGGGGTCACGACACGCTTGATCGACCCCTACGGCATAGAGTTGCCTCCTTTCAACGTGGACTCCGTCCTGTATGTGGATTCCCTCTATGCCAATCCCCACGGCCCGCTGCACTTTGCCCACAAGATTGCCGTCAACATCAACCCCGACAACGCCGGAGAGACGCATTTCCTGGCCGACGGCACCATGGTCTGGCGGGTGAAGATACGCTCCAAGGGGGCCTTTTCCCTGAACGTGATATTCGACCGGTTCAGACTGCCTCCCGGTGCCAAGGTCTTTCTGTACAATCCCGACCGTACCCGGATACTGGGGGCCTACACGGCCGAAAACTGTCCCCGGGGCGAAGACTTTCCCACCTCGCCCGTCGAAGGGGACGAGCTGGTCGTCGAATACCAGCAGCCTCCGCGCTGCGAGTTTGAAGGCGAACTGCAGATCTACGAAGTCAACCACGACTACCGCGGCCTGAAGGCCGGCCCGCGCTTCGACTACCTCGACCTGCCCTGCCTGCCCCATGTCAGCTGTGAGAAAGAGTTTGAGACCATTTCCAGAAGCATCTGCCTGCTCATCGTCAACGGAGACACCTATTGCACGGGCGTCCTGCTCAACAACACCCTGCAAGACGGGCGGCCCTATCTGCTCACAGCCGCCCATTGCCTGGACGGCAATCCCGCCCTGGGCAGGCGCACCCTGGTCTATATGAACTACCAAAATCCCCGTTGCATGGAGCAGATTCGCGGATCGGAAGAGTTTTCCCTCACGGGAGGCGTCACCCGGGCCCTGTCCGAAGAGATAGACTTCGCCCTGTTGGAACTCGATCAACTGCCTCCGCCCGACTTCCGTCCTTGGCTGGCCGGCTGGAAGCTGTCGCCCGACTCGCTGGCCGATGCCCCTTTCTGCTGCATCCACCACCCCTACGGCGAAGGCAAGCGCTACTGCCTGGAGCTGGACAGCATCGAAAAGGACGACTGGTCGTGGCACGACGGCATTGAGCCCGACAACCACTGGCGCGTGCGCCACTGGGAGACGGGGCACACCTGGATCGGGTCGTCCGGAGCACCGCTTTTCAACAACCGCCACCAGGTCGTCGGCGCACTCACCGGCGGAGATTCGGGCGGCAGCACCGGTTGTGGCGAATATACGGGTGGGGATTTCTTTTCGCGTTTCGACCGGGCTTGGGACCATTATCCCTTGCCCAACAAGCAACTCAAGTACTGGCTCGATCCCCTCAACACCCGACAGACGGAAATCGACGGCCTGGATCCCTGGGCCGGACGGCACACCACCCGCCTGAGCCACATCGGCGAGAAGGATTCCATCGGGAGTTTCAAACTGCCCGGCTACGGTTACCTGCTGGGGCACAACAGCGAGCGCCGGTCGTACTATGCCGAGAGTTTCTACACCGACAGCAATGTCGTCCTGCACGGCGTCTTTCTGATGCCTGTCCGCGGCACCAACCGGCAGCCGGTCCTGGTGCAGATACTCGACGGCGACCACCCCGAAACCGTCCTGGCCGAGAAAACGCTGGAACTGTCGGCGGCGGAATACCTCAACCATCGCTTCAGCCATACGAAGAAAACCATTTTCGCCGGCAAGGAGAACTATCTTCGCATGGACACGGCCGTTGCCGTAGGGTCCCACTGGATGGTGGCCTGCCGCCTGTTCTACCCGGCCCCGGGATCTTCGGCCGAGGCCGACACCTTTGCCCTGTATGGTTCGGCCACCCCGCGCAACCGGGCCTGGTTCTTCGACCAGGAATGGCTGCCGTTCACCCGCTCGACAGTCTATCCCAGGGCCATGTCGCTCTGGATAGAGCCCGTCGTCTCCACCTCCCGCGACGGCGCATCACCGGTACCCCTGCCGGTGACGGAGATCAGGACGGCCTACTCGCCCGAGACGCGACTGCTGTATTTCCAGTTGCCATCCGACTGGCACCGGACGGTCAATATCGAAATCCTCGATGTCAATGGCAAAAGCGTCTATCACCAGACAAGCTATACGTCACAGTCGCCCTTCTTTGTGCCGGCCTACCTGCGCAGCGGCCTGTACGTGCTGCGCATCAGGGATGCATATCATTCTCATTCACAGAAGGTTTTCTTCTAATCTTCGGAAGCATCGGAGGGGGTGAGACAAAAAAAATGTTAAAGCCCTCCCGGCTCGCACAAAAATGACTATATTTCGCATCAAATAGAGGATTAATCAATTTCTAAAAAACAAAGCTATGAACAAATCTGTCAAGTTTTCCCTGATGATGGCTATTGCCTTGATGCTCACCGCCTGCGGCCCCAAGTTGGCAATGGTGCGTGAACACTTTACCGTCACTCCCGAAGTGCTTGAAAGCGTAGGCGGCCAAGTGGACGCCACCATCGACGGTGTCATCCCCGAAAAAATGTTCCCTGCCAAGGCTGTCGTCACCATCACCCCTGTGCTCAAATTTGAAGGCGGCGAAGTGGAAGGCGATCCGCTCACCCTGCAGGGCGAAAAAGTTAAAGGCAACGACCAGGTGATCCCGACCAAGGCCGGCGGTGCCTTCAAGATGAAACCCTCCTTTGAATACATCCCCGAGATGCAGCGCTCCGAACTCTATGCCCGCATTTCCATTGTCAAGGGCAAGAAGACGGTCAACCATCCCGAAATCAAGCTGGCCGACGGTGTCATCGCCACCGAAGCCCTGGCCAACGCCAAGACTGCCACGCCTGCCAATGCCCAGGACAAGTTCCAGCGCATCATCCAGGAAGAGACCCAGGCCAACATCATGTTCCTTATCCAGCAGTCCAACATCCGCAACAGCGAGCTGAAGAGCGAAGAGGTGAAAGCCCTGGCCGATGCCATCGCAGCCGCTGCCAAAACCGAAAACAAGGAAGTGGCTGGCGTGAAGATTTCCTCATATGCCTCTCCCGACGGTGCCGTCGATCTGAACGAGAAGCTGGCCGCCCAGCGTGAGAAGAGCACCACCAACTACATCAACCGCGAACTGAAGAAAGCCAAAACCACCGCAGAAGTCGAAGCCGATTTCACGGCCGAAGACTGGGCTGGCTTCCAGGAATTGCTGATGAATTCCAACATTCAGGACAAAGACCTCATCCTGAGAGTGCTTTCCATGTATTCCGATCCCGAACGCAGGGAAACCGAGATCAAAAACCTGGCTTCCGCCTACAAGGCCCTGGCCGACGAGATCCTGCCGCAGCTGCGCCGCTCCAGGATGACCGTCACGGTCAATGTCATCGGCCGTTCCGATGAGGAAATCATCCAGACCCTCTTTGCCGACGCCTCCAAGCTGAGCATCGACGAGCTGCTCTACGCTGCCACCCTGTTCAATCCGGCCGACCGCAAGGAAGCCGTCTATCGCGAGGCCATCAAGTTGTATCCCGACGACTACCGCGCCTACAACAACCTGGGCAATCTGGCCTACGCCGCCGGCAAGATTGAGGAAGCCAAGGATTGGTACGAGCAGGCCTATGCCAAGGAGCAGGCTCCCGAAGTATGCGTCAACCTGGCTCTCTGCGCCATGGCCGAAAACGCCGACAAGGCCGTCATCGAGAAATACCTGAGCCAGGCCGCCGGTGCAGAAGGCTACGAACAGGCCATGGGTCTGTACAACATCAAGAAAGGCCAGTATGCCGAAGCCGCCAAGGCTTATGGCGAGACGGCCAGCAACAACGCCGCCCTGGCCCAGATCCTGGCCAAGAACTACACCAAGGCCAAATCCATTCTCGACCAGGTCGATCCCAAAGATGCCGAAACCTATTATCTGATGGCCCTTGTCGGAGCCAAGACCAACAACAAGGACGAAGTGATTGCCGGCCTCAAGCAAGCTGTCACCATCGATCCCGGCATCAAGGAGAAAGTCCTCAAGGACGTCGAGTTTGCCAAATACGCCACCGACCAAGCCGTTCTTTCAATTGTCAAATAATTGAAGTGTCAGTAACGAAAAGCCCGAATGAACAACGTTCGGGCTTTTTTCTGACGCTCTCGGTACAACCATTCCTGTTTCTCCTGTATTATGACAGAACTATCGGCCAACACCACACTCAAGCGTGTTCCTACCGAACACCATGCCTCTTTCTATCAACTACAGACCGAAGGCCTGCACAACGAATACTACATCATCAGCAGCGAAGGAACCCGCCGGCTGATGTCCTCTCCCGAAGTGGTCGGATACGAATCCTATCTGGCCATGCAGAGTTCCACCACCGCTGCCCTGCGCTCCCTGTTCCGCAAACAAAAGAAGGAGAAGGTGGACATCCTCACCATCCTGCGCGGCGGTTTGAACTATCCCCTGGAAGAATGCTGCTACAAGGCCGGCCTGAAGGTTCCCAACATGAATTTCATCTCTTGTGAGCGGACCATCAAGGACGGAGTCATCACCGGCCTGGACATCAAATACGAGAAGCTGCACATCGCCAAAGGCGTCACCATGATGATCGGCGACATCATCGCCACGGGCGATACCCTGCGCATGTGCCTGCACGAGATCGTCGATTTCTTCTACCAGCACGGAGGTTCCATCAAGCGCATCATCTTCTTCACCATCGGGGGCACCAAGGCCATCGAGGTGATGGAAGACCTGGCCGGGCACCTCAGGGAGCGCTTCCCCGAATTCGAGTGCTTCCAGTGCGTCTTCTACGAAGGCATTTTCACCATTTACCAGGACAAAGGCGTGACGGGGGTCAACGTCCCCGAAATCGATTTCGGCTGGAAGGGGGGTGTCATATCGCCCGAGTTCCGCCACTATATGCTTTCCTACAGCGAGAACGCCCTGTTCGAGAAATGCATCATCTACGACGGCGGCGCCCGGCGCTACGAGATACCGGTGCACTACGAAGAAGTGATCGGCTATTGGAAAGACCTGCTGGCCGTCTCCGACAAAGCCGATTTCCAGGCCTTCATCGCCGAGAAAATCGGGTATGAAAGACATCTCTCCTACGAAGACTGGCTCAAAGTGACCTATTTCAACGGCCTGAACAACCTGCGTCCGCTCTACCTGCAGGAGCGGGCCTTTGTGGCGCGTGCCTCCCGTCGCAAACTGAAGGACATCTGCCGGCAGCGGATCAGGGAAGTCAAAAAAACTCTCGGAAAATACATCATCTAATCTTTTTCATATGAATACGACTAAAACCAACGATGCGGACTACACAACCGGAAAGGTTGCATCGCAAGGCCGCAAAAGCAATTTGAGCATGTTTATGATCATGCTGGGTTTCACCTTCTTCTCAGCCAGTATGTGGGCCGGACAGAACCTGGCCGGCGGATTGGACTTCTGGGGCTTCTGTGCCGCCCTGTTGCTGGGTGGCGCCATCCTGGGAGCCTATACCGGCACCCTCGGCTATATCGGCGCCGAGAGCGGTCTGACACTTGACATGCTGGCCCAGCGCAGTTTCGGCAAAAAAGGCAGTTGGCTGCCCAGCGCCATGATCAGCTTCACGCAGATCGGCTGGTTCGGTGTCGGCCTGGCCATGTTTGCCATTCCCGTCGCCAAAGAAGTCATGCACCTGGACGTCACGCCCGATTCCATGCCCTGGCAGGGTTATGCCCTGGTTGTCGTGGCCGGTATCCTGATGACATCAACAGCCTACTTCGGCATCAAGAGCCTGACCCTGATCAGCTACATCGCCGTGCCCCTGGTTGCCATTCTCGGCACCGTGGCCATGATCATGGCCGTCAATCGCGGTGACGCCGGTCTGGTAGAGCAGTTCTCACGCGGTGCCAAGGACATGTCGGTCATCGCCGGCGCCGGCCTGGTCATCGGCAGCTTCGTCTCGGGCGGTACGGCCACACCCAACTTCACCCGTTTTGCCAAGAACGGCAAGGTGGGCCTGTGGGTCACCGTGGTCGCCTTCTTCCTGGGCAACAGCCTGATGTTCTTCTTCGGAGCTGTTTCGAGCATCTATGTGGGCGGTAACGACATCTTCGAAGTCATGCTCAACCTCAACCTGTTTTACATCGCCATCCTTGTGCTGGGCCTCAACATCTGGACCACCAACGACAACGCCTTGTATTCCGGTGGTTTGGGACTGTCCAACATCTTCGGTTTGAGCAAGAAGACCATGGTGCTTATTTCCGGCATCCTGGGCACAGTGGCTGCCGTATGGCTCTACTGGAATTTCTGCGGCTGGCTCAACGTGCTCAACTGCACCCTGCCTCCCGTCGGCATCATTCTGGTGCTCAGCTATTTCATGAACCGCAAGGCTTATCTCAACGATGAAATGAAGATAGTCCAGGTCAACTGGTGGGCCGTAGCCGGCGTCGTCCTGGGTGCCGTCGTGGCCAACCTGGTCAAGTGGGGTATTCCCTCCATCAACGGCATGGTCACCGCTGCCATCCTCTTTGTCATCGGCGAAAAGATCCGCAAATAATCCCTTTGCCCCATAATGAGACAGGGCGGCTCCTTTGCGGGCCGCCCTGTCTATTTTATCCCGATCCGGACTAAACGATCATGCCGTCCTTCATTTCGATGATGCGGTCGGTGAGGGCGGCCATCTCCCGGTCGTGGGTGACAATGACAAAGGTTTGGCCAAACTGGTCGCGCAGGTCAAAAAACAGACGGTGCAGGGAAGCCTTGTTGGCCGAGTCGAGACTGCCGGAGGGTTCGTCGGCAAAGACCACCTTGGGCCGGTTCACCAGCGAACGGGCCACGGCCACGCGCTGACGCTCTCCGCCGGAAAGTTCGGCAGGCTTGTGCTGGCAACGGTCGGAGAGGTGCATGTAGTCGAGGATTTCCCGGGCCCGCTGTTCGGCCTCCTTTTTGCTGCGACCGGCAATCAGGGCCGGCAAGCAGACATTTTCCAAGGCGGTGAACTCGGGCAGCAATTGATGGAACTGGAAGACAAAGCCGATGTGGCGGTTGCGGAAAGCGGCCCGGGCCTTGTCGCCCAGACGCGACACCTCCTGCCCGTCAATGACCACCCGGCCGCGATCGGCCCGGTCCAGGGTGCCCAGAATCTGGAGCAGCGTGGTCTTGCCTGCCCCGCTGGGACCGACAATGGAGACAACCTCGCCTTTTTCGACACTGACGCTGAGTCCGCGCAGGACGTGCAGATCGCCAAAACTCTTGTGGATATCCGTTGCTTCGATGATCATATATTCTTTTTCTTGGATTTCAGTTCGATAGGTCCCGAATAGGTCGTCATGTTCTGCATATACAGACGCTGTTCGGGGAAGACAAAGGCCACCGTACGGTCGGGGAAGGTGGAGGCTATCATCGTGGGCATGTTCTCCAGCGAAGCATCGTAGGAGACACCGTCACGACGGGAAAGCACGAACATCAGCAGACTGTCGGGGGGCAGGTTGTCCACCAGCATGGGAATGTTCTGCCAATTGTGCCAGTCGTTGTATTCGACCGTCAAGTCGGGATAATGACGGGCCTTCAGGCGGCGCACATGCTGAAGGGTGGCCGGATGACCGTAGAGGATGAGCGGACAACCCAGGTTGCGGCACAACAACGAACAGCGCTTGATAAGCGAGCCGAAGCCGTGTTCATATTCCGATTTCTCAGGCAGGAAGAGCACCACCGAGCGCCAGGATGCCGGACGCGACTTGAAACGGAAAATGTACAGATTGGTATGCACCTGTCCGATGAGCCGGTGCAGCCGGTTGCTGAACGGAGAGTCGGCACTGGAGGCGAAGTGGCTCATATACAAGATCACATCCGATATGGCGTATTCGCGCACCGCCTGCTTGATACCGGCCGTCACATCCGAGTCGAAACGCATGATCTGGTGGAAATCGGCATCCATCGAGGCTGCATACTGGGCGCTCATGTTGAGCAGGTTGCTGCACTGTTTGCGATCGGCCCCCGTATCGTCCTCCACCACACTCAGGGCGTAGAGCGCGTCCTGGGGATTGCGGCAGAAAGCGGCCGTCTGGACCAGGTATTCGATGATTTTCGGATTGGCCACGGGGATGAGGATATGCGCCGCATCCTGCCGGTCCACTTCCTTTTCGTCCTTTTCGAGCATCATTCGCCGGGCGGCCCGTTCCGTCACCACAGGACTCACCAGGCAGCAAATCAGAATCATGATGACACTGCCGTTGAGCACCGATTCGCCGAGCAGGCGGACGGGCGTGCCATCGTCCTGGTAGCCGACAATGATATGATAGCCGACGGTCACCACGGCCAGCGTGACGGCCGCCCGGCCCGAAGTCAGGCCGAAAAGCAGCGAACCCTCGCTGGCGCGCATCTTGAACAGCCATTGCGAGGATTTGGCCGCCAACCATTTGCCCACCAGCACCACGGTGGTCATCACCGCGGCCACCGCAATGCCCTCCCAACTCTGCACAAAGGAGCGCAGGTTGATCATCATGCCCACGCTGATGAGGAAATAAGGGAAAAACAAGGCATTGCCCACAAAACTCACCCGATTCATCAGGCTCGACAATTTCGGTATCTGGGCATTCAAGGCCAAGCCCACGAAGAAAGCGCCCAAGATGCCCTGGAATCCGGCCATCTCGGTGAGCAAAGCCCCCAGAAAGGCCATGGCCAGCACCATGACAAAACGCAGCACCCCGTCGGCATAGCGGTTCAGGAACCAACGGCACAGACGGGGCAACACATAGAAGATGATGCCCAAGGCGGCTGCCAGTTTGAGCACCATGCCCAGCCAGCGTTCACTCGAACCGTTGTCCTGAAAGTGGCAATCCACCCCGGCCAATAGGAACATGGCCAGCGTCACTGCCACCACCGTGCCGCCCACGGCGATGTTCACCGCCGAGCGGTTGGCCAGGCCGTAACGACTGATGATGGGGAAGGAAACCAGCGTATGCGAAGCAAAGACGCTCATCAGCAGCACGGCCGACATCAAACCAAAATGCAACAGCCAGAGCGAAGAGGCCAAGCCCAGCAGGGCCGGCAGCGAAAAGGTGATGAGGCCGAAGGCCAGACTGCGGCCCAGGTTCTTGCGCAAATCCTGGATGTCGATTTCCAGGCCGGCCAGGAACATGATGTAGAAAAGGCCCACCTGGCCAAAGACATCGATGCTGCGATCGAAGGGCAGGATGTTCAGGGCATAGGGGCCCAGCAACAGGCCGGCCAGGATCATGCCGACAATATGGGGGATGTGCAGACGTCGCATCAGCATCGGCGCCAGCAGGATGATCAGCAAAACCGTCAGGAAAACGGCTATCGGATTGACGATAGGAAAGGTGATGCCGAGTAATGGATCCATGCCCCTGAATTGTGAGGGCAAAAGTAATGCAAAGGCGGTAAAACAACAAATTTTCAGGGCTGTACAGCCACCACAAAAAACTGTCTGAACACCTGCCCCTCTGCCGTGTGGCATTGTGCCCTCACCAGGTAGCGGCCGAAGGGGACCGCGCGCCCCTCGTCGTCGAGGCCCGACCAGCATACAAGGCCTTCCCCGCCCAGCAGCAGGTTGTCGGCCAGGGTGCAGCAGGGCACCGACACCTGGTCGTAAACTGTCACATTGGCCACACAGCCGACGGTGAACCTGTAGTGGAGCCGCCACTGGCTGTCGGTGCCCAAACGCCGCGGATAAAACACCTCCGAGGAAGCATGGAACCTGTTTTCGGAAGCTTCGGGGAGAAGGGGCCAGGGACGGTATTGCGTGTTTTGCCGGCCCGGACTGCCGAAACCGCCATCGGCCGCCGCCGAAGTCCAGGAAGCCGGATCGGCCGATGAGAGGAGCGGATGCAGTTTTTCCAAAGCAATGCCTTCCCTGACCGCCACCAGGGGATGGTGCAGGTATTTGTCATAGGGGAACTCATCGACGATTCGACCCGCCTGGTCGGTCAACACCACACAACCCGATTCGTTGGGATAGGACGGAAAACCCTTGATTTGCAAGCGAAGGCTGTCGGATGGGCAGCCGTAGTCGGCCGCCACCCGGGCCGTGTCGCCGCTGAGCAGGCAATAGCCGCCCGGTTTCAGACAGCAGACCCCGGTACTGAGCCGCTTGCCTGTCCCCAGCACTCCGGCGGCATTGCGATTGGCCAGGAAAAAAGCGGAAAGATCGACTGTTTCGCGGGAAACATTCACGATTTCCACATAATCGGCCCCGTCGCCCAGGGGGTCGAAGAGCAGTTCGTTGATGCTAAGAAGGGACGGAAATGTATTTTTATCGAATTCCTCCACACTTGCCGAATCAAGATCATTCGACTGATTATCAAAATAATTCCTATCGCCCAAAGGCGTACAAGAAATGCATATAAACCACATTATGCATAACTTTCTCATTATTCTTCCCATGGTATTCCAATTTTTTCTAACTTTGCAGCAACATTCCAGGGCACAAAAGTAATGGCTGGAATTGTTATAATGAGAACAAAAAATTAATATTATCCTAACATGAAAATCGCCATTGTCGGCGTCAGCGGCGCCGTAGGTCAGGAATTCCTGAAAGTCTTAGCGGAAAGAGATTTCCCCATCGATGACCTGGTACTGTTCGGTTCTTCGCGCAGTGCCGGCCGTGTTTACTCCTTCAAAGGCAAAGACTATACCGTCAAGGAACTCCGACACAACGACGACTTCAAAGGCATCGACATTGCCTTCACATCGGCCGGGGCCGGCACTTCCAAGGAATTTGCCGAGACCATCACCAAATACGGTGCCGTCATGATCGACAATTCCAGCGCTTTCCGCATGGACAGCGACGTGCCCCTGGTGGTACCCGAAGTGAATCCCCAGGATGCCCTGGTCCGTCCCAGAGGCATCATTGCCAACCCCAACTGCACCACCATCCAGATGGTCGTGGCCCTGAAAGCCATCGAAAACCTGAGTCATATCAAACGGGTGCATGTGGCCACCTACCAGGCGGCCAGCGGCGCCGGCGCCACCGCCATGAAAGAACTCACCGAGCAGTACGCACAACTGGTACGCGGCGAGCAGCCCACCGTCGAGAAATTCTTCTACCAGCTGGCCTACAACCTGATCCCCCAGGTGGACGTGTTCACCGAAAACGGCTACACCAAGGAGGAAATGAAGATGTACAACGAGACCCGCAAGATCATGCACTCCGACGTGGAAGTCAGTGCCACCTGCGTGCGCGTTCCCGTGCTGCGCGCCCATAGCGAAAGCGTCTGGATCGAAACCGAGCGGCCCGTCTCCGTCGAAGAGGCACGCAAAGCGTTCTCAGAAGGTGAAGGTTTGGTCTTGCAGGACAATCCAGCCGAAAAATCCTATCCCATGCCCCTGTTCCTTTCGGGCCAGGATCCCGTCTATGTGGGTCGCATCCGCAAAGACTTGAGCAACCCCAACGGTTTGACGTTCTGGTTGGTCGGCGACCAGATCAAGAAAGGCGCCGCCCTGAACGCCGTCCAAATTGCCGAATACCTGGTCAAGCAGGCCTGACCGCTTCTCAGTCGGCCGCCGATTTGAGTTCGACTTTGAACACCAGGGTCGAATAGGCCGGTATCGTGGGCGTGGAATAGAGGTAATCCATCGAACCGTAGCCCAGGTAATAGGGAATGTACACTTTCCACACCGAGCCCACCGGCATACGCTGCAACACATGGGTGAAACCCTCGATGGTGGTGGTTCCCAAAGCAAAGGAAAGACTGCCGTCGTCAAACTGGCTGCCGTCGTAGAACCAACCGGTATAGGACATCTCTACCGTCTGTCCGATGACCGGAATCGGGCCAGTGCCCCGACTCAACTCCCGATAATAGATGCCCGTGGCCGGCTGGGCCTGATAGGCGACCCCTTTGTCGGCTGCCAATTGCTCGTCGTTGATTTCCAAGGGGACAATACCGGCGGAATCCTTCAGGGAGGCCATGAATTTCTCGTTGTCTTGCCGCCAGCGACGCGACTCGCCGTCTTCCAGACAGGAGGATAGCAGCAGGGCAAAAAGGCCGGAAAGCAGCAGTATGGATGTTTTTCTGTTCATCTTCATAATTTTGAAGCAAAGGTAGTGTTTTATTTGTATTTTTGCACATTCAGTGTCGACACAACAAGCAATCAGCATTCCAAGATGAGAAATATTTCTTTCAAAAAACTGATACTCAGCACGATAATCATTGCCCTCCAGCTTCTTTCGGTCCAGGCATGGGATTTTCGGGTCCCCCCGATCCAGGCACAACAGCTTCAACTGCGCTACGACCAGCCCGCCGTCTATTGGGAAGAGGCCCTTCCCATCGGTAACGGGCGCATCGCCGGCATGGTTTACGGACAGCCTGCCGATGAAGAGATACAACTCAACGAAGAGACCGTCTCGGCCGGCGCCCCTTACGAAAACCACAATCCGGAAGCAAAAGACGCTCTGGACGAAATCCGCCGACTCATCTTCACGGGCAGCTATGCTGAGGCCCAGAACCTGGCCGGCGAAAAGATTTTGTCGAAGAACGGATTCGGCAAACCCTACCAGACAGTCGGCAGCCTCCGACTGCATTTCGACGGGCACGAAAAATACGAGAATCTGCAACGCATACTCGATTTGAACCAGGCCGTGGCCACCACCACCTATACGGTCGACGGCATCACCTACAAGCGTGAGGCTTTCGCCTCCTTTGCCGACCAGCTCATCATTGTGCGCCTGAGCGCCTCCCGGCCGGGCAGCCTCAATTTTTCGGCCCGCCTGACCTGTCCCCAGGAGGTGCGCCGTGAAGTGCCCGACAGCCGACACATTTCCATGTCGGGCATGACGCGCGGCAGCGGCAAGGGCGATAACGATGGACAGGAGCCGCGACTGCGCTTCCGGGCCGACCTGCAACTCAAGACCAAGGGCGGCAGCACCGTCCAAACAGACACCTCCCTGGTTGTCAAGGGAGCCACAGAGGCCATTGTCTATGTGGCCATGGCCACCAATTTTGTCAACTACAAGGACATTTCGGCCGACCCCCTGCAGCGCAACCAGGCCAGTTTGAAAAACGCCGGCAAATCCTACGCCAAGGCCCTTGATCAGCACAAGGAAGCCTATCGCCAGCTGTTCGGGCGTGTCACTTTGGACCTGGGACGCACTCCTCAGGCCGACAAGCCCACCAATGTCCGGGTCAAGGAGTTTGCCACCAGTTTCGATCCGCAGTTGGTCGAGCTCTATTTCCAGTTCGGACGCTACCTGCTCATCAGTTGTTCGATGCCCGGCTGCCAGCCGGCCAACCTGCAGGGCAAGTGGAACGCCAGCCTCAATCCTGCCTGGTCGTGTCGCTATACGGTCAACATCAATACCGAAATGAACTACTGGCCCGCAGAGCTGTGCAACCTCAGCGAGACCCACGAGCCCCTGGTGCAGATGGTCCGCGAACTATCGGAGGCAGGTCGGGCCACCGCCCGTGAAATGTACCGCAGCCGGGGCTGGTGCCTGCACCACAACACCGACCTTTGGCGCATGACCGGAGCCGTCGATCGCGCCTACTGCGGCCCCTGGCCCACCAGCAACGCCTGGCTGTGCCAGCATCTCTACGACCGCTATCTGTTCAGCGGTGACAAAAACTATCTTTCCGAAGTCTATCCGCTGATGAAGAGCGCCGCAGAGTTCTTTACCGATTTCCTGGTGGAAGATCCCAACACCGGCTATATGGTGGTCTGCCCCTCCAATTCTCCGGAAAACGCTCCCCGGCATCTCAAAGGCCAGGCCAACCTGTTTGCCGGCATCACCATGGACAACCAACTGGTCTTCGATCTGTTCTCCAACACCATCGACGCCGCCAACACCTTGGATTGCGACCAGCTTTTCTGCGACACCCTCCGAAGCCTGCGCAAGCGTCTGCCTCCCATGCAGGTGGGCCAATACGGACAACTGCAGGAATGGTTCGAGGATTGGGACAACCCCAACGACCACCATCGCCACGTATCGCATCTCTGGGGCCTCTATCCGGGCCGTCAGATCACGCCCTACGAGACCCCTGTGCTGTTCGAAGGTGTCCGCAATTCGCTCATCCAGCGTGGCGATCCCTCCACAGGCTGGTCCATGGGCTGGAAAGTCTGCCTCTGGGCCCGCATGCTCGATGGCGACCATGCCTACAAACTCATACAGAACCAGCTGTCGCTGGTCTCGCCCGAGGAGCAGAAAGGCCAGGGCGGCGGCACCTATCCCAACTTGTTCGATGCCCATCCGCCCTTCCAGATCGACGGCAACTTCGGTTGTACGGCCGGTATTGCCGAAATGATGGTCCAGAGCCACGACGGAGCCGTGCATCTGCTGCCGGCCATCCCACAGGTATGGACACAGGGACATGTCCAAGGCTTGCGCGCCCGCGGCGGTTTTGAAATCTGCCACCTGGGATGGAAAGAAGGCCGGATAGCCACCGTTATCGTCAAATCCACCATCGGCGGCAACCTGCGGCTCAGGACTTATGACCCCCTTCGGCTGACCCGTGCATGGAAGGTGGTCAAGAACAAGCCCGTCGAAGTGCAGGCCGATATGCAGCCGGCCAAGGGCGACAACCCCAATCCGCTGTTTGCCCTGCAGGAAATCGCCCGGCCCATGATCAGCCCCAAGGCACCGCTCAAGGGCATCGACCTGCGCCCTGTCCAGATGTACGACATCGCCACCGAGCCGGGCTGCTTTTATCGTTTTGAATTGAAATAACACTATCCCCTATGGTTACTGTCAAGATCGTCAACAAATCCAAGCATCCGCTGCCCCAGTATGCCACCCCGCAATCGGCTGGCATGGACCTGCGTGCCAACCTGGAAGCGCCTGTCACCCTCAAGCCCATGGAGCGTAAACTGATTCCCACCGGCTTGTTTATCGAACTGCCCGTCGGCTATGAAGCCCAAATCCGTCCGCGCAGCGGCCTGGCCATCAAGAAAGGCATCACCGTGCTGAACAGCCCCGGCACCGTCGATGCCGACTACCGCGGAGAAGTGGGGGTCATCCTCGTCAATTTGTCCCAGGAAGACTTCGTCGTCGAAGACGGGGAAAGAATCTGCCAGATGGTGATTGCCCGCCACGAACAGGCCGACTGGCAACAAGTGGAAATCCTGGGCGAAACAGAGCGCGGAGCCGGCGGTTTCGGCCATACCGGCAAAGCCTGACAACACCTTTCCCTCGTACCATGCTCCGTCGCCCGACTGCCTGCCTGCTTGCCCTTTTGCTTCTGTGTGCCCTGCCCCTGTCGGCACGCAGGCCGGCGTCGCACACTCCTGCCCGGACAGCCGCGACAACACCGCTCCAAGCCAATGCCCCGGCCTATAGCCGCTACTTTCAGGAAGCCCTGCAGGCCAAGGCCATGGGCCAATATGCCGAAGCCTTCGAACTGCTCAAGTTCTGCCTGAGCCTGGATTCGACCCAGGCGGCCGCCTACAGCGAACTGGCCGACTTCCACCTGGGCATGCAGCAGAACGCCAAAGCCCTGGAATACTACGAAAAAGCCTGCGAACTGGACAAGGACAACGAGTGGTACGCCCTGCAGCTGGCCGCCGCCTGCCGCGAGGACAGAAGAATATACAAAGCCATCTCGCTGCTCAAAAAGACGGTCAAGGACCATCCGGAGAAATACGAACTCTACTATCACATCTCCGAGATGTATATCCAGCTCAAGGACTACAAATCGGCCTTGAAAGCCCTGGAGCAGTTCGAGACCTTCACCGGGCCGAAAGAGGAGCTGAGTTTGCAGAAATACCGGCTCTATCTGTCCATGAACCAGCCCAAAAAGGCACTGAAAGAGATGGAACGGCTTTGCCGTACCGAGCCCGACAACCAACACTACCGTGTCCTGCTGGCCCACGCCTATATGGAGAACAAGCAGTCGGCGACGGCCTACAACCTTCTCACCGAGGTCAAAGCCCAGGACCCCGACAACGGCGAAGCGCTCATTTTCCTGGCCGACTACTACGAACAACAGGGGCAGACCCAGGCCATGATGCAGGAGATGACCGACCTTGTCGAACGGCCCGGCATCTCCTTCGAGCACAAGATGTACACACTGATGTATCTGCTCGGGAAGCAAAGCGACGACTCGGTGCTGATACAGCACAGTTTCGACCGCATCCTGGAGCAATATCCCGAGGAATACGCCATCCATGAACAATATGTGCGCTGGCTTTTGCAACACGGCGAGAAGGACAAGGCCCGGGAAGAACTGCGCAATGTGCTGGACATGAATCCCAACCAGCTGGAGGTCTGGAAGGACTATCTGAGCCTGTATTTCGAGACGAACGACTACCGGCAGATACGGGCCATCTGCCAACAGGCCCGCGACTATTTCCCCGAAGAGGCCTCGTTTTGGTATTACGACGCCCTGACCTACGCCATCGAACAGCAATACGACCAGGCAGTGGACACCTATCTGACCTGTCTTCAGAAAACCGACCCTGCCAACAAAGCGCTGGTTTCCCAAATCCTGGGCTACCTGGGCGATATCTTCCATCAGAAGGGCGACGAGGGGCAAGCCTTCGACTATTACAACCGCGCTTTGGCCGAGAATCCGTCCAATGTATTGACGCTCAATAATTACGCCTACTATCTCAGTCAAAAGGGAGAAGACCTGGAACGGGCGGAAATCATGTCGCGACAGTCGCTGCGTGCCGATCCCAACAACAGCACCTACCTCGACACTTATGCCTGGATCCTCTTCAAGCAAGGCAAATACGAGATGGCCCGCATCTATATCGAAAGGGCCTTTATCTCCAACACTTCCGACGCAGATGCCAATGCCGAGATGGGCGAACACTATGGAGACATCCTCTGGTTCTGCGGCCAGCAGGACGCTGCCCGGCTGGAGTGGCAAAAAGCCCTGCGGCTGTCGGATAACCCTTCGGAAAAACTCATACAAAAAAACAATACCGGAACTTATGTCGAATAGCAAACAACTCATGAAAACAGCAGGGAGCCTGCTCGTGGCCACAGTGCTGATGTGTTCCCTGTTTTCCTGCTCGTCGAGCCGGAAAGCCGCCCGCAAGTCGGCCGCCGAGACCAGGCAAATCGAACAGATGATCGAAAACTCTTCCACATTCAAGACGCTGGAATCCAAAGTGACGTTCAGGATCAACGGACAAAGCGTGGCCGGACAGTTGCGCATCGCCAAAGACAGCTGCCTGTGGGTCTCCATACAGCCCTTCCTGGGCATAGAAGCCTTCCGGGTCTTCATCACCCCGGATCGGAAGATGGTGGTCATCGACCGGCTCAACAAGCAATTTGCCATGCAGGACCTGGACCAGGCGCCCCTGCCCGAAGCAGCCAGTCTGTTAAGCATCCTGACCCACACCCTGAGCAATTCGATATTCCTGCCCGAAACCCGGCTCAGAAGTGCCCGCGACTACCAACTGAGCACCCGTGACGACCAAAGCTACCGCCTGTCGGTGCCTTTCGAGCAGAACACGCTGCAGTACTATTTCGACCGGGAACTGAACTATGTGGCCGCAGATGTTTACAGCCAGTATGCCGGCGAACCCGTGCATGTGGAGTATTCAGGCTTCCAGGGCACACCTGTCGGCCGCTTCCCCTACCACATGCAGGCCACCGCTCGCGTGAGCGACAAGATTTACTCCCTGGGATGCGATTTCCAGCGGCCGGTCTTCGACTCGGCGCCCCGCTTCGATACCAGCATTCCTTCCAACTACCAGCCCTTTGATCTCATCACCCTGTTAAAGGCCCTGCTATGAAACGACTCTTCCTTGGTCTGATATGTCTGATGCTGTGCCTGCCTCCCCTGGCGGCACAGGATATTGCCGACATCCGCCGTCAGCGGCAGGAGTTGCTCGAACAAATCAAACAAACCGACCAGGCACTGAGTGCCAACGAAAAATCGGTCAAAAACCAGTTGTACCGCTACAACCTGCTCAACGACCAGATCAAGGAGAGCGAAAAATACCTGGCCACCCTCAACAGGGAATACAACCGCACCCGCAACAAGATTGACGAACTCAACCGTGAATCCCGCCAGTTGAAACAGGAGCTGGAGAAAAAAAAGGAGCAATATGCCTCCATGAGCCGCCATCTGTATGTCCGCCTCAAGGACAACGACAAACTGATGTTCATCTTTTCGGCTGAGAACCTGCAACAGAGCCTCCGTCGCGTCCGCTACCTGAACGAGTTCGCCCGCTACGAGCGCAAGCAGGCCGAAGAGATCAAAGTCCGGCAGGAAGAACTGGAACAAGTCCTCAAGCAGCTGGAGGAGACCCGCAAGGAGCAGGCCGCCCTGGTGGCCGAGCAGCAGAAGGAGCGCGACCAACTCCGCCAGGAGCGCAACAAGCAGAACGCCATCGTCAAAGACCTGCAAAAGAAAAGCAAGAGCCTGCAGGCCGAGCTGAAGAAACAGAAACAGCAGGCCGAGGCCTTGAACAAGAAGATCGAAGAGAGTATCACCGAGGACAACCGCAAGTCCACTTCACCCACGGGCGAAAAAGGCACCAAGACCACCTATGCCATGAATGTCGATGAAAAGAAACTTGCCGCCGATTTCGGCAAGAACAAGGGCCAGCTGCCCTTCCCTGTGAGCGAGCCGGGCACCATCGTCGTCCATTTCGGCGAACAGAAACACCGCGACATGAAATATGTCCAGACCAACAGCAACTGCATCGAAATCCAGACCAGTCCAGGCGCCTCCGCCCGGGCCATTTTCAACGGGACGGTGTCGAGGGTTTTTTCCGTGCCTGGCAGCAATTTCTCGGTCATCATCCGCCATGGCAACTATCTGTCGGTCTATTCCAACATCGAAAAAGTGAGCGTCAAGGCCGGGCAAAAGGTCAAAACCAGCCAGAAGATCGGGGAAATCTTCGTGGATAAGGATCAGAAAAACCTGACCATCATGCAGTTCCAAATTTGGAAAGACCTGCAGAAGCTCGACCCGGAAGCCTGGATCAAGCGAAACTAAGCATCCCTTACACCTGCCCTTTACGGCGCAGGCAGGGCGACGGCCCTATTTGATCAGATTGCCGAGAATATCGCGGCTCAACTCCCGGGTAAGGGTACGGGTGGCCGCACTGGTGGCATTCTTCACCACTTTGCCGGTGGTCGAGGTGCGCGACTTGGTCTGCTTGCCCTGCACCTTGTTGCTGACCCAGGTACCCAGAACCGTGGCCAGGGTCGAAGTGGTGGCTGTCATCACAGCCTTGGCCACCTTGCTGCCCAGACCGGCCTTCTTTTTCTCCGTCTTGGTTTTTTTCTCCTTTTCTGCCGGCACCTCGGCGGCGGCCTGCTCCGCGGCGGCCAACTGTTGTTCCGCCTCGGCCATCAACACTTCAAAAGCGCTCTGACGATCGACAGGAGTGTCGTATTTGCCATAGATGCGGCTCTGCTTGATGATATCCAGGCGCTGGCCCTCGGTGATGGCTCCGATTTGCGACAGCGGGAACAGGATGCGGGCACGTTCAACAATGCCCGGAGCCCCCTTTTCATCGAGGAAACTAACCAAAGCTTCGCCCGTTTCCAGGTTCATGATGGCTTCGTCGGTCTTGAAAGCCGGATTGGGCCGGAAAGTATCGGCGGCCGTTTTCACCGCCTTCTGGTCCTTGGGAGTGTAGGCTCTCAGGGCGTGCTGCACACGGTTGCCCAACTGGCCGAGAATGTTTTCGGGAATATCCGTCGGACTTTGGGTTATGAAATAGATGCCGACACCCTTGGAGCGGATCAGCCGGATCACCTGTTCGATTTTGTCGAGCAACGCCTTGGAAGTGCCGTCAAAAAGCATGTGGGCTTCGTCGAAGAAAAAGACCAGCCGGGGCAAGGGAAGGTCGCCCACTTCGGGAAGCGTGCTGTAGAGCTCGCTCAGCAACCAGAGCAGGAAAGTCGAGTACAGCTTGGGCTGCAACATCAGTTTGTCGGCCGCCAACACATTCATCACCCCCTTGCCGCCTTCGGTCTGCATCAGGTCGAAAATATCGAACGAGGGCTCGCCGAAGAACTTGTCGGCCCCCTGGTTTTCCAATTGCAGCAGCGAGCGTTGGATGGCTCCGACCGTGGTCGGGCTGATGTTGCCGTATTTGGTGGTATATTCCTTGGCGTGCTTCGACACATAGTCCAGCATCGAACGCAGGTCTTTCAGGTCGAGGATCAGCAAGCCCCGTTCGTCGGCGATGCGGAAGACAATATTGAGCACACCGTCCTGGGTCTCGTTCAGGCCCAACAGCCGCGAGAGCAGTTGCGGCCCCATTTGCGAAATGGTGGCACGCATGGGATGCCCCTGCTCGCCATAGACATCGAAGAAGCGGACAGGGCAAGCCTGGAACGAAGGATTCTCCAAACCGAACTCCGGCAATCTTTTCTCGATGAAAGCACTCATTTTACCGGGTTGGGAAATACCCGAGAGGTCGCCCTTCATGTCGGCCATGAAACATGGCACCCCTGCCTGGCAGAATGTTTCGGCCATCACTTGCAAGGTGACCGTTTTACCCGTACCCGTGGCTCCGGCAATCAATCCGTGCCGGTTGGCCATCTTTCCTGTAATAGACAAAGCCCCTGCCTCGCAGTGGGCGATGTACAAACCTTTTTCGCTGCTATACATATTGTTGAGAACTAAATCCTTTTCATGCGTGTTCGAGCGACAAGCCATCCAGCAGGGAGGCGTAGAGTTGCAAGCCCTGGGAGAGTTCGTCCAGGCAGATGTATTCATCGGCCGTATGGGAGCGCAGAGAGTCGCCAGGGCCGATTTTCAGGGAGGGACAGGACATGCGGGCCTGATCCGACAAGGTCGGGGAGCCATAGCATTCGATTCCCAACTGGCGGCAACGCTGCACGACAGGGTGATTCAGGTCGATACCCGAAGAAGACAGCCGGTAGGAGCGTGCCTTCACCTCACAGTCCACCTGGGTCTTGATGTATTCACAGAGCTCCTGGTTGCGATACAGTTCGTTGACCCGTACATCCACTGTGAACGAGCAGGTATCGGGGATGATATTGTGCCGGGTGCCGGCTTGTATCACCGTGACCGTCATTTTGACCGGCCCGAGCAGTTCGGAGACACGGGGCAACCGGGTATGCTGGAACCAGGCGATATCCTTCATGGCTTTGTAGATGGCATTGTCGCCCGTGTTGTGCGCCGCATGGCCGGCCTGTCCGTGGGCCACGCAGTCGAGCACCATCAGCCCTTTTTCGGCCACAGCCACCCGCATGAGGGTCGGCTCGCCGACGATGGCCAAATCGATGGGAGGAAGTTCCTGCATCAGACGTTCGATGCCGCCCGTTCCGGTGATTTCCTCTTCGCACGACAGGCCCAGGATGAGGTTGTAGGGCCGGGGCTTTTGGGAGAGACTCAGGAAGGTCTGTATCAGACAGCAAACCGAGGCTCCGGCATCGTTGCTTCCCAGGCCGTAGAGTCGTCCGTCCTCGATACAAGGCTCAAAAGGCTGCCTGGTCCAGCTGCTGGCCGGTGCCACCGTATCGATATGCGAATTCAGAAGCAAAGTCGGACGCGAACTGTCATAGCCCGGGGCCTGGCACCAGAGGTTGTTGCCGCAACGGTGCACTGTCTGGCCACGGGTTTGGAGATAACGTTCCAAAAAATCGGCGCAGGCCGCCTCTTCCCGACTCAGCGAAGGAATCCGGATCAGGTCCTGCAACAGGGCAAGGGTGTCGTCTAAAGTCATCATCTCGGTCATTTGCGACAAAGATAGCACAAGAAGCCTCCCCTCGCAAATTATTTTTGGAAAGCCCTCCCACTTGCGCTATCTTTGCCCCCGATATGACGAACATTATCCACTTGGCCAGGCTGGCACGGGAAAAGGCCGCCCAAACGCCTCACCAGACAGCATTGCGATACCGGGACTACAAAGTGTCCCAATGGAAAAGCATCGACTGGCAGCAACTCGACCGCATCAGCGCCATCGCGGCCGCCGCTTTGCTTGAGCAGGGGGTGGCTACGGAAGACCGCATCGGTATCTTTTCCCAGAACAAGCCCGAATGTCTTTATTGCGAGATGGCAGCCTATGCCCTGCGGGCCGTGGCTGTGCCCCTGTATGCCACCTCGACGACCGCCCAGATAGAATATATCATCAAGGATGCCGCCATACAGGTGGTCTTTGTCGGCGAGCAATACCAATACGACCGCGCCTTCGAAGCCATGCAGGGCGATTGCGGCTTGCGCCGGATCGTCATTTTCGACCCCGAAGTGCGCCTGCACCGCAACGACCAGAGTTCTGTCTATTTCAACCGCTTCCTGAACACCGGCTTCCTCTCGGACCGGCAACAGGAAGTCGAAACACTGCGTGAGGCCTGCTCGGACGAAGACCTGGCCAACATCCTCTACACCTCCGGCACCACCGGCAACCCCAAAGGGGTGATGCTCTACCACAGCAATTTTCGCGCCATCTTCGAGGCCATGAACCTCAAGTTGGAAGGCATCATCGGCAAAAACCAGTCGTCGATGAGCTTCCTGCCCATGACCCATATCCTGGAAAAGGCCTGGGCCTATTACTGTCTGGAAAACGACATACGCGTGGACATCAACCTGCGGCCCACCGACATCCAGATGACCATCAAGGAGACCCGGCCCTACATGATGTGCAGTGTGCCGCGCTTCTGGGAAAAAGTCTATGCCGGTATCCAGGATGCCCTGGCCGGATACGGTCCCTTCATGCAGAAAGTGATGCGCTATGCCTTGAACATCGGCAAACGCTACCATATCGACTTCCAGCGCAACGACAAGAAAGTCCCCTGGCTATTGTATTTGCGCTACCAGATGGTGAGCCTGACCGTGTTCAGCAAGATCAAGAAGACCGTCGGCATCGAAAACGGTGTGCTCTTTCCCACGGCAGGGGCCAAACTTTCCGATGAAATCTGCCTTTTCATGCGCAGCATCGGCATCCCTATCTGCTACGGTTACGGGCTGACCGAATCGACCGCCACGGTGGCCTGCTTCGACCGCTATCATTGGAAAGCCGGATCGGTCGGCACTCTGATCGAAGGCCTGCAGGCCCGCATTGACGAAAACGGCGAAATCCTGCTCAAAGGCCCGACCATTACGCCGGGCTACTACCATCAGCCCCAAGCCAACGAGGAGTCTTTCACCCCCGACGGTTTCTTCCGCACGGGCGATGCCGGCTATTTCGACGAGGATGGCCACCTGTTCCTGACCGACCGGCTGAAAGACCTGTTCAAGACCTCGAACGGCAAATACATCGTACCGCAGAACATCGAGACCGCCCTGTGCAACGACCGCTATATCGAAGAGGCGGTCATCATCGGCGACCAGCGGAAATTTGTCAGCGCCTTGATTGTCCCCGACTACCACGAGATACCCAAACTGCTCGAAAAACTGGGCATCCGGGATCTGTCGGCCGACGACATGGCCGCCTGTCTTGGCGACCCCCGCGTGCATCATTTCTTCGAAGACCGCATCCGTCTCGTCCAAAAAGACATGGCCGGCTTTGAACAGATACGGCGTTTTGTGCTGCTGCCCGAGAACTTTTCCATGGAGAAAGGCGAGCTGACCAACACCCTGAAAACAAAAAGGAAAGTCATTTACGAGCACTATATCGACCAAATCAACCAAATGTACGAACTATGATCACGACCGAACAGATAAAAGAAGTTCAGGAGCGCGAGCACGCGCTGAGGAGGTATCTTTGACATCGACGGCAAGACAACGCAGTTGAGCGAAGAAGAATCCAAGACCCAGGCCGCCGGTTTCTGGGACGACCAAAAGGCGGCCGAGAGCCAGATGCGCAAAATCAAGGAACTGAAAAACTGGATCGAGGCCTACCAAGGGGTACAGACCGCCTGCGAGGAGTTGCAGCTGGCCTATGATTTCTACAAGGAAGAAGCCCTTTCGGAAGCCGAAATAGACCAGACCTACGCCGACACCCTGGCCAAGGTCGAAGCCCTGGAGATGAAAAACATGCTCCGCAACGAAGAAGACAAACTCGGGGCCGTACTCAAGGTGAACGCCGGTGCGGGAGGCACCGAAAGCCAGGACTGGGCCGACATGCTCTTCCGTATGTATCAGCACTATTGCGAGAACCACGGCTACAAGATACAGGTCACCAACTGGCAGGACGGCGACGACGCCGGCATCAAGACGGCCACGATGACCATCGAAGGCGACTATGCGTTCGGTTACCTGAAAAGCGAGAACGGTGTGCACCGCCTGGTCCGCGTCTCTCCCTTCAATGCCCAGGGCAAACGCATGACCTCCTTCAGTTCGGTCTTTGTCGTACCGCTGGTGGACGATACCATCGAAATCGAGATCAAGGAATCGGACATCACCTGGGACACCTTCCGTTCGTCGGGGGCCGGCGGACAGAATGTCAACAAGGTGGAGACGGGCGTACGCCTGCACCACATTCCCACGGGTATCGTCATCGAGAATACCGAAAGCCGCTCCCAGTTGGGCAACAAAGAGAACGCCCTGCGACTGCTCAAGTCGCAACTCTACGAAATGGAGTTGGAAAAACGCCGGGCCGAACAGGCCAAAATCGAAGCAGGAAAGAAAAAGATCGAATGGGGTTCACAGATCCGCAGTTATGTCTTCGACGACAGGCGGGTCAAAGACCATCGCACCAACTACCAGACTTCCAATGTGCAGGCCGTCATGGACGGCGACCTGGACGGCTTTATCAAAGCCTATCTGATGGAATTCGGCGGCCAGTAGCCACCAAGGTTAATCCCGACGCTCACAATCGAGCAGGGCATGACGGCCGTCGCCCAGGGTGGTGGCAAACAAGAAACGGCGGCTGTCCTCCCTAAGTTTGTATTTCTTCCTGATTTCATCGGGGCTTTCCGGATAATTGCGCGCACACACGCTGTAGCCGGCTCCCGTCAGCGTGCGCCGGGTGTCCTTGCCCGATGGGGCCAACAGGGTCTTTACGCGGAAGATCCGCCCGGGGTAGTCGGGGCACAAGGTGTCGCTGGTATAGAGGTGGCTGTTGGGATGCAGTTTGTCCAAATCAAAGGATCGGGCCGCCAGCCCATGACCTCCCGATTTCATCAGGGCGGCATTCGGCTCATAGAGCCACGTCCCCGGCATGGGGACAATCCGAGGCTGACAAGCGGCCATTTCATCGAAGAAAAATCCAAATTCCTGCGCCGGGCCGCAAGTCTTGAGATTGACCGTCCGACAATAGGGGCGCAAGGGCGTCGCTGCCTGGCAATCGACAAGGAAGAGCAGTTCACGGCACTCGTTTTCGACGGCCACCGCGTGCACCTCGGTCGTTAGGGGCAATTGTTTCAAAGCCAGGCTAATATCGAGCATGGGAGACAATTTCAACAGCACCAGGCGGGCTTTCTTTTGCAACAGGGGCAGCAATTGCAGCACATCGGGCTCGCAGTCGCTCAGCGCAGCCACCTTGCGCCCCCGGTCGTCGCGACGGGCCGGATCCAGAAACACAAAATCCAAGGATCCGGACGCTTGCAAATACTCCTCAGCCTGCTGATGCAGCACCTGGACGTTGCCACGCCCCAACACAGCGAAATTATGCCTGGCCAGACGGCAAAGCTCCTCCTGCCGCTCCACATAGTCGTAGGTTTCGAACAAGGGCGACAAAAAGCTGGCGTCCGCTCCCAATCCGCCCGTCAAATCGGCGCCGTGAAGGGGATGTCCGGCAGAGGGCGGCAGAACCCGGGACAACAGCTTTTGCTTGTAGCAGGCGGTCTGCTCCGAAGAACACTGTTCCAAAGGTAGGGAAGAGGGAAATTCCAGGCCCTTTTGTGCATACC
>JAGDCW010000181.1 GCA_017958305.1 Bacteroidales bacterium
CGAGAAAATCTCCCGTATGCTGGCCGAAAAGCTCAAGGCGGCCGGTATCACCCGGGTGGTGAAGAAAATAGACTCGGTGCTGCGTGGCTGGGTGCTGCCGGAGATGCGTGTCCTGGCTTCGGTGCTGGGCAAGCGCTCGCTGATGATACAGCCGGCCAACACGGCCACCCACCGTTCCATCCGTGAGGGGCTCTACTATGTGGAGAACACGCTGCTCACCCGCACTTCTTTCGGCCGCGACCCGGAATTTCCGGCCCAGAGCGCTTCGGTGCGCGACCTGCTCGAGATGCGCAGCCGCACCTCGGGCGACACACCCCTGCTGCCTTACGAGATCCCCGATGCCGTCACCGAACAGGATCTGGCCGCCTGCGTGGCCCGTTGCGACGAGAGCGTCCTGCCGGGCGGCAGTGCCGATTTCTGGCGGGTGTACCTCGAGGCCGAAATCGCCGCCGGTCGTGTCAAGACCCTTCCCGTCAAGGATCCGCCGGCCATGTCCTTCCCTCTGACCAACTGCCTGCTGGTCTGCGGCAGCGCCCACCAGAACAGCTTGAAATTCTATCAGCAATTGGTGGCCGACGGCTTCCCCACGACGGTGATGCCCGAATCGTTCCGCCACGAGGAGAAACCGACCGAGGCGGAGGCCATCCAGTGGATAGACGACTGTGTCGCCTTGTGGGAAAAGGAGCATCGCCTGTTGATACGGGTCGGACCGCAACCGGTCATTTTCCCCTCCTGTGCCGAGCGTTTGCGCTATCGCCTCACCGAGGCTGTCTATTACATCCTACAGCAGATCCAGCCCGCCCAGTTGCTCATCGAAGGAGGCGCCACGGCCTGGAGTCTTCTGCAACGCCTTGGCTGGAACTCGTTCAATCCCATTCGCGAATGGCTGCCCGGTGTGGTTCAGTTGCAACTCAAGACCCCTCCCTATTGCTATATCACCCTGAAGCCCGGCAGCTACGCCTGGCCCCAGTTCACCTTCTAATGCATTCAAGATGAAATCTGTAAAGTTGATTGGAACAGTGTTGGGAGCTTTGTTGATGCTCCCCCTGCAGGCCGAGACGCTCAGCATTCTGAAAGTCGGCGGCAAGAACGACGGTAAAACCCTCAATACCCAGGCCATTGCCAAGGGTATCGACCAGTTGGCCGCCAAGGGCGGCGGCACGCTCTATTTCCCGGCCGGAACCTATCTGACCGGCCCCATTACGATGAAGAGCAACATCACCCTCTATGTGGAGGCCGGTGCCACTTTGTCGTTTACCGACGATTTCGACCAGTACATGCCTTATGTCGAGATGCGTTACGAAGGCGTGGTGATGAAGAGTTTCCATCCGCTCATCGGCGGCTGGGACTTGGAAAACATCGCCATCAAGGGCGAAGGCACGCTCGATGGCAACGGCCAGGCCTGGTGGAACGAATCCTGGCGTATCGAAGGTGCGCTTCGTAGCCGGGAAGACCAGCAGGGACCGACCAAATACCAGCTGGCCTTCGACGAAGCCAATCCCGACCTGACGCTGGAACCCCAGTCCGACTGGAAGGGCACCCTGGCCCGACGGTTCTTCCGTCCGCCCTTTATCCAGTTCATGCGTTGCCGCAACATCCTCATCGAAGGGCTGCATATCCAGAATTCGCCTTTCTGGACGGTCAATCCCGAGTTTTGCGACAATCTGAACATCACAGGCCTTACGATCAACAACCCGCCATCGCCCAACACCGACGGCATCAATCCTTCGTCTTGTCGCAATGTGCACATCTCCAATTGCCACATCAGCGTGGGCGACGACTGCATCACCATCAAGTCTGGCCGCGATCTGCAAGGTCGCCAGTACGGCACACCTTGTGAGAACATCACCATCACCAACTGCACCATGCTCAACGGTCACGGGGGCGTGGTCATCGGCAGCGAGATGTCGGGCGACGTGCGCAAAGTGACCATCAGCAATTGCGTGTTCGACGGCACCGACCGGGGCATCCGCATCAAATCGACCCGCGGACGCGGCGGCATTGTCGAGGAAATCCGTGTGAACAACATCGTGATGAAGGACATCAAGAAAGAAGCCATCATCCTGACCTTGTTCTACAGCCGGGTGGGCGAGGAGCCTGTGAGCGAACGTACCCCGATCTTCCGCAACATTCACATCGCCAACATGACCGGTTCGCAGGTCAAGTCGGTGGGCAGCATCATGGGTATCACCGAAATGCCGATTTCCAACGTCAGCATCAGCAATGTCAACATCGAAGCCGAAACGGGCATGCGCGTGCAGGATGCACGTGAGCTCACCTTCTCGGACTTTACGGTAAGTACTCAGCGTGGTCCGGCACTTGATATCGAGAACTCCGAGGAACTCTATCTGTCGAACGTCCGCACTTATCGGCCGTCGGCCGAGGTGCCGGTTATGATGCTGCGCAATGTGCGCGACGCCATGATTACCGCTTGTTTCCCCATGCCCGGCAGCAAGGCGCTGGCCGAGATCTCCGGCGAGAATACGGCAGGTATCGTCGTCTGCGGCAACTATGTGGAACGGCTCTCCACGCCCTTCATCATCGGCGAGGAGGTTCCCTCAGACGCGATTGTCAAATAATCACGGCATGAATCAGTTTTTTGAGAGAGTGATCTAACAGATATTGGTATGAAAAAGAGAACGATACAACTGCTGGCCTGCGTCGCACTGGCCGCTATGGGACTGCCG
>JAGDCW010000182.1 GCA_017958305.1 Bacteroidales bacterium
AGCTTCTCCATGATGAACGGCTCGAACAGGGTCAAAGCCATCTCCTTGGGGAGACCGCATTGGTTAATGCGCAGTTCGGGACCGACAACGATGACGGAACGGCCAGAGTAGTCCACGCGTTTGCCCAGCAGGTTCTGGCGGAAGCGCCCCTGCTTGCCCTTGAGCGAGTCGGACAAGCTCTTGAGCGGACGGTTCGAATCGGTCTTGACGGCGCTGGCCTTGCGCGAGTTGTCGAACAGCGAATCGACGGCTTCCTGCAACATGCGCTTTTCGTTGCGCAGAATCACTTCGGGAGCCTTGATTTCGATGAGTTTCTTCAGACGGTTGTTGCGGATGATGACACGACGGTAGAGGTCGTTGACATCGGTCGTGGCAAAACGGCCGCCATCCAGGGGAACCAACGGACGCAGTTCGGGCGGAATGACGGGGATGACGCTCAGGATCATCCATTCGGGCTTGCTGGTGTCCTTGGCCATGCGGAAGGCTTCGACCACCTGCAGGCGTTTCAGGGCCTCGTTCTTGCGCTGGACGGAGGTCTCGCGGCCGGCACGGTCGCGCAACTCGTAGGAGAGCTCGTCCAGATCGACACGCTGCAGCATGTCCTGGATGGCCTCGGCACCCATCTTGGCGATGAACTTGTCGGGATCCTTGTCGTCGAGATACTGGTTCTCGCGCGGCAGCTTCTCCATCAGGGCCAGGTATTCTTCTTCGAGCAGCATGTCGCCGGCCTGGACGGGGTTCTCACCCTGTCCCAGGATACCGGGCTGGATGACGATGTAGCGCTCGTAGTAGATGACGGCGTTCAGCTTCTTGGTGGGCAGGCCCAGCAGATAGCCGATCTTGTTGGGCAGGGAGCGGAAGTACCAGATGTGGGCCACGGGCACAACGAGCTGGATATGACCCATGCGCTCGCGACGGACCTTCTTCTCGGTGACTTCCACGCCGCAACGGTCGCAGACGATGCCTTTGTAGCGGATGCGTTTGTATTTGCCGCAGTGGCATTCGTAGTCTTTCACCGGACCGAAGATACGCTCACAGAACAGACCGTCACGCTCGGGCTTATAGGTGCGGTAATTGATGGTTTCGGGCTTGAGGACTTCGCCCTTCGACATGGACTTGATTTCGTCGGGAGAAGCCAGACCGATGGTAATCTTGGTGAAATTACCGCCTGTTTTGATATCTTTCTTAAAAGCCATATAGTGTAGTAATATTGTCGTTAATTAATCCCAGTGAATACTCAGGCCTAAGCCTCTCAGTTCGTGAACCAGTACGTTGAGCGATTCGGGCACGCCGGCAGGCGGCATGGGATCGCCCTTGACGATGGCTTCGAAGGCCTTGCTGCGGCCCGTCACATCGTCCGACTTGATGGTGAGGATCTCCTGCAGGATATGGGCGGCACCGAAAGCTTCCAGTGCCCAGACTTCCATTTCACCGAAGCGCTGGCCGCCGAACTGGGCCTTACCGCCCAGAGGCTGCTGCGTGATGAGGGAGTACGGGCCGATGGAACGGGCATGCATCTTGTCATCGACCATGTGGCCGAGTTTGAGCATGTAGATGACGCCGACCGTGGCAGGCTGGTCGAAGCGTTCACCGGTTCCGCCGTCGTAGAGGTAGGTCTTGCCGTAGCGGGGCACACCGGCCTTGTCGGCCCACTTCTCGAGATCTTCCAGACTGGCGCCGTCGAAGATCGGGGTGGCAAACTTGACACCCAGTTCCTTGCCGGCCCAGCCCAGGACGGTTTCGAAAATCTGTCCCAGGTTCATACGAGAAGGCACACCCAGCGGGTTGAGCACAATATCGACTGGCGTACCGTCGGCCAGGAAAGGCATATCCTCCTGACGGACAATACGTGAGACAATACCTTTGTTACCATGGCGACCGGCCATCTTGTCACCGACGCGGATCTTGCGCTTCTTGGCTACATAGATCTTGGCCAGTTTGATGATACCGGAGGGCAGTTCGTCGCCGATGGTTTCGTTGAATTTCTGACGTTTCAGCTTGGCATCCAGATCTTTGACCTTCTTCAGATAGTTGGAGATGAGGTCTCTCACCATGTCGTTGCGGTGAGCGTCGGAGGTCCAGCGGCTCAGCTGTACGGTCGTGTAGTTGATTTCCGACAGACGGGTCTGGTTGAACTTCACACCCTTGGGGATGAGTTCGACATCGAGGTTGTCCTTGATGCCCTGCGACGTCTTGCCGTTGAGCAGGGTCCAGAGCTTGCTGAGCAGGATTTCCTTGAGTTTGGCCATTTCGGCTTCGAACTCCTCTTCGATCTTCGGCATCTTGGCCTTGTCCACCAGGTGGCTCTTGCGGGTCTTGATGGCCTTCTCGTAGAGGTGCGAACCGATGACGACGCCGCGCAGCGAGGGAGTGGCCTTCAGGGAGGCGTCCTTCACATCGCCGGCCTTGTCGCCGAAGATGGCGCGCAGCAGCTTCTCCTCGGGCGAGGGATCGGATTCGCCCTTGGGCGTGATCTTGCCGATGAGGATGTCACCGGGCTCGACATGGGCACCGATGCGGATGATGCCGTTTTCGTCGAGGTCCTTGGTGGCTTCTTCGCTCACATTGGGGATATCGGAAGTGAGTTCTTCCAAACCGCGCTTGGTTTCGCGCACCTCCAAGGTGTATTCATCGACATGGACCGATGTGAAGATATCTTCGCGGACCATGCGTTCGTTCAGGACGATGGCATCTTCGTAGTTGTAACCCTTCCAAGGCATGAAGGCCACCTTCAGGTTGCGGCCCAGGGCCAGCTCGCCGTTCTGGGTGGCGAAGCCTTCGGTGAGCAGCTGACCATATTCCACACGGTCGCCCGTGCGCACGATGGGACGCAGGTCGATGGTCGTGCTCTGGTTGGTCTTCTGGAACTTGGTGATGGTATAGGTCTTGACTGCATCGTCGAAGCTGACGAACTCTTCGTCTTCGGTGCGGTCGTAACGGATCTTGATGGTCGTGGCATCGACATATTCCACTACGCCCGTGCCTTCGGCCATGAGCTGGGTGCGGGAGTCGCGGATGATCTGTCCTTCCAGGCCGGTACCCACGATGGGGGCTTCGGGACGAAGCAGGGGCACGGCCTGACGCATCATGTTCGAACCCATCAGGGCACGGTTGGCGTCGTCGTGTTCGAGGAAGGGGATGAGCGATGCGGCGATGGAGGCGATCTGCGAGGGAGAAACGTCCATGAGGTTGACCTCACTGGGTTCGACGACCGGGAAGTCGGCTTCCAGACGGGCCTTGACGCGGTTGCGGATAAACTCGCCCTTTTCGTTGAGCGGAGCGTTACCCTGGGCCACCACCTTGTTTTCTTCCTCTTCGGCAGTCATATAGACCACCTCGTCCAGGTTCACCTTGCCGTTCTCGACAGTGCGATAGGGAGTCTCGATGAAGCCCAGGTCGTTGATCTTGGCATAGACGCAGAGCGACGAGATCAGACCGATGTTGGGACCTTCGGGGGTCTCGATCGGACAGAGACGGCCGTAGTGGGTGTAGTGTACGTCACGCACTTCGAAGCCGGCGCGCTCGCGCGACAGACCGCCAGGACCCAGGGCCGACAGACGGCGCTTGTGGGTCATCTCGGCCAGGGGGTTGGTCTGGTCCATGAACTGCGACAGGGCGTTGGTGCCGAAGAACGAGTTGATGACCGACGAAATGGTCTTGGCGTTGATCAGATCGACGGGATAGAACACCTCGTTGTCGCGGACGTTCATGCGGTCGCGGATGGTGCGGGCCATACGGGCCAGGCCGATGCCGAACTGGTTGTTGAGCTGTTCGCCCACCGTGCGGACACGACGGTTGCTCAGGTGGTCGATGTCATCGACATCGGCGTTGGAGTTGACCAGTTCGATCAGGTAGTTGATGATATGGATAATGTCTTCCTTGGTCAGGACACGCACGTCCATGTCGATGTCCTGGTTGAGTTTCTTGTTGATGCGGTAGCGGCCCACATCGCCCAAGTCGTAGCGCTTGTCCGAGAAGAACAGGTTCTGGATCACTTCGCGGGCGCTGGCGTCGTCGGCGGGGTCGGCATTGCGCAGCTGACGGTAGATGTAGTTGACAGCTTCCTTCTCCGAGTTGCTCGGGTCTTTCTGCAGGGTGTTGAAGATGATGCTGAAGTCCGAACGGCCTTCCTGTTCGCGGTGCAAAAGGATGGTCTGGGAACCCGAATCGAGGATGTCTTCGATGTGGCTGGTCTCGAGCACGGTCTCACGGTCGATGACCACTTCGTTGCGTTCAATGGAAACCACTTCGCCGGTGTCTTCATCGACAAAGTCTTCCACCCAGCTCTTCAGCACGCGGGCGGCCAGCTTGCGGCCCACCAGGCGCTTGAGGCCGGCTTTCGACACCTTCACTTCTTCGGCCAGGTCGAAAATCTCGAGGATGTCCTTGTCGGACTCGAAACCGATGGCGCGCAGCAGCGTGGTGACGGGCAATTTCTTCTTACGGTCGATGTAGGCGTACATGACATTGTTGATGTCAGTGGCGAACTCGATCCACGATCCCTTGAAGGGGATGATACGGGCCGAATAAAGCTTGGTGCCGTTGGCATGGGTGCTCTGTCCGAAGAACACACCGGGGGAACGGTGCAGCTGCGACACGATGACGCGCTCGGCTCCGTTGATGACAAACGTGCCCTTGGGGGTCATGTAGGGAATGGCACCGAGGTACACGTCCTGTACCTTGGTCTCAAAATCTTCGTGATCGGGGTCTGTGCAGTAGAGCTTGAGCTTGGCCTTGAGGGGCACACTGTAGGTCAGACCTCTTTCGATACATTCTTCGAGGCTGTAGCGGGGAGAATCGATGTAATAGTCCAGAAACTCGAGGACGAAATTATTTCTGGTATCCGCGATGGGGAAACTCTCGGCGAATACTTTGTACAATCCTTCGTTTTTTCGTTTTTCAGGGGGGGTATCTAACTGTAAAAAGTCTTGGAACGACTTCAATTGCACTTCCAGGAAGTCCGGATAGCTGATCGGGCTCTGAATGGAGGCAAAATTTACTCTGTTATTCGGTGTATTTGAAGACATTATCGAGGGATTTGAAACTTGAAAAAGATATAGACACAAAAAGGCATAGAATCCCCTTGCATCGGGGATTCTAAGCCTAGGCACCTGAATACCAGGTGAGTACTTTATTTCAGTTCAATTTCTGCGCCTGCCTCTTCGAGGGCTTTCTTCAAAGCTTCAGCCTCGTCTTTTGCAGCACCTTCCTTCAGAACAGAGGGAGCAGCATCAACCAGGTCCTTGGCTTCCTTCAGGCCGAGACCGCAAGATTCCTTGACAGCCTTGACGACAGCCAGCTTAGCAGCACCGGCCGACTTGAGAACGACGTCGAAAGAAGTCTTCTCGGCGGGAGCGTCAGCAGCACCGGCGGCGGGACCGGCGGCAACAGCGACAGCAGCAGCGGCGGGTTCGATACCATATTCTTCTTTCAGGATCGTAGCAAGTTCGTTCACTTCCTTTACGGTCAAATTTACTAATTGTTCAGCAAAAGCTTTCAGATCTGCCATTTTCGTAATGTATTAAATTGTTTGTAATAATTTGATTGTGAATAAAACCGTAGGGTAACCTACGCTTCTCTTTCGCCGAGGGTCTTCAACACGCCGTGAAGCGTGGTACCTCCGCTCTGGAGTGCAGAAACCACGTTTTTGGCCGGTGATTGCAGCAAGGCAATGACGTCTGCAATGAGATCGTTCTTGCTCTTGACATGAACCAGGGTCTCCAACTGGTCGGGACCGATATAGAAACACTCTTCGACATAGGCGGCTTTCAAAGCGGGGACACCGTCTTTACCGACCTCCTTGATGAGCTTGGCAGGCACGTTGCCCGTGTTGCAGAACATCAGGGCAGTGTTGCCTTTCAGCACCGGTTCGAGGGCCGTAAAATCGGCTTCGAGGCTATCCAGGGCCTTCTTGAGCAAAGTGTTCTTGACGACAAGAAGCTTGATACCGTCGTTGAAACAACGTCTTCTCAAGGCGCTTGTCTTCTCGGAATTCAGGGCAGTGATATCCGTCACATAGAAATGTGCGTACTCCTGAATCAATGATGCGATAGACGCAACAACAGAGACTTTATCTTCCTTCTTCATAATTACACGTTTTATTCTTCAATGCTCTTCGGGTCAACTTTGATACCGCGACTCATTGTTGTTGAAAGATAAATGCTCTTGATGTAGGTACCCTTGGCGACGGTGGGTTTCAGCTTGATCAGGGTCTGGACAAATTCGCGGGCGTTGCCGAAAATCTGATCCGGGGTGAAGGAGACCTTGCCGATCGACGTGTGAACGATACCGCTCTTGTCAACCTTGAAGTCGATCTTACCCTGTTTTACTTCCTTGACAGCTTTACCGATTTCCATCGTTACAGTGCCGCTCTTGGGGTTAGGCATCAAGCCACGCGGACCCAGAACACGGCCCAAAGCACCGATTTTACCCATAATGGAAGGCATTGTGATGATTACATCCACATCCGTCCAACCGCCTTTGATCTTTTCGATATACTCGTCCAGACCTACATAATCAGCTCCGGCTTCTTTAGCTTCAGCTTCTTTATCCGGAGTACATAAAGCTAGCACACGGACCTGCTTGCCTGTGCCGTTGGGCAACGAGACAACGCCACGTACCATTTGATTGGCCTTTCTGGGATCTACGCCAAGGCGAACGTCGATATCGACAGAGGCGTCGAACTTGGTGAAGGTGATTTCCTTCAGCAGTTCGGAAGCTTCTCTGAGCGTATAGACCTTACCCACCTCAATCTTATCCTTGACCAACTTCTGATTTTTTGTCAGTTTACTCATCTTCGTTGTTCTTTTTAATTGTTAGTGGGAAATTCACCTTTGACCGTAATACCCATGCTCCGGGCCGTACCGGCGACGAGTCTCATAGCCGATTCGACGGTGAAGCAGTTCAGGTCGGACATCTTGTCTTCGGCAATCGCCTTGATCTGATCCCAGGTGACAGAAGCAACTTTCTTACGGTTGGGTTCTGCGCTGCCCGATTTCAGCTTGGCAGCCTCCAGCAGCTGAACGGCTGCCGGGGGAGTCTTGACGATGAAGTCGAAAGACTTGTCGGTGTAGTACGTGATCACTACAGGCAAAACCTTACCGGCCTTGTCCTGAGTTCTGGCGTTGAATTGCTTACAAAAGTCCATGATGTTGACGCCCTTGGAACCCAAAGCGGGACCTACTGGCGGAGAGGGGTTTGCAGCACCTCCCTTAATCTGCAGTTTAATTTGTCCGGCAATTTCCTTAGCCATTTTCTTAGAATTTTAAATTTGTGGATTGTTTTGTCGTGAGAGGGACATCGAGCAGCGCGTAACCCCTGCTATTCCTTCTCAACTTGCATATAACCGAGTTCGAGCGGAGTCTTGCGCCCGAAGATTTTCACCATAACTTTGAGCTTCTTCTTTTCGGTGTTGACTTCCTCAATGACCCCGCTGAAGCCGCTGAACGGACCGTAGTTGATCTTGACGTTCTCGCCGACGATGTACTCGATGTTGAATTCTTCGCCAGCCTCCTGCAATTCATCGACCTTACCCAGGATACGATTCATTTCGGATTCGTGAACGCACTGCGGCGCATCCATGCCACCCAAGAATCCGAGGACGTTGGGGACATTGCGCAGGGTGTGGGGAACTTCACCGACGAGTTCAGCCTCCACCAGCACATAACCGGGCAGGTAGGAACGTTCCTTGAGAACCTTCTTACCGTTCCGCTGCTGATAAACCTTTTCGGTGGGTATCAATACTTGGAAGACATGTTGACCCAGGGAAGTGTGTGCCATGGCTTGTTCCAGGTACTCCTTCACTTTGGTCTCCTTGCCGCTGATGGCACGCAGAACGTACCATTTTCTCGCTGTATCAGCCATCACTGCTAAAGATTAAAAGACTCTCTCGTAAATGAAGGTGAGCAGGTTTTCGAAACCTAAATCTATGACAAACACAATCAGCGCAATCACCACGGAAGCAGTTAAAACGACAACTGCGCTGTTGCTGAGTTCGGAAAGCGTAGGCCAGGAGACCTTGTGCACCAACTCGTTGTAAGACTCCGAGAAATAGGTTGCGATCCTATTAAAAAACTTTTTCATTATGATGCGGTTTTATTTGGCACGGGACGAGAGACTCGAACTCCCGACACTCGGTTTTGGAGACCGATGCTCTACCAACTGAGCTAGTCCCGTAAAACATTGGAAAGTCCCCGGAAGGACTTTCCAATGAGTTTGATTAGTCAATCAGCTTGGTAATCTGACCGGAACCGACGGTACGACCGCCTTCACGGATAGCGAAACGCAGACCTTCGCTGCAAGCTACCGGGTAGATCAGAGTAACAGTGATTTCCAGGTTATCACCAGGCATTACCATTTCCGTGCCTTCGGGAAGGGTGATTTCACCGGTAACGTCCAAAGTACGGATGTAGAACTGCGGGCGATATTTGTTGTGGAACGGGGTGTGACGACCACCTTCCTTCTGAGTCAGGATATAGACAGAGGCCTTGAAGGAGGTATGAGGAGTTACCTGTCCCGGATGGGTGATAACCATACCACGCTTGATTTCGTCCTTGTCGATACCACGGAGCAGCAGACCGACGTTATCACCGGCTTCGCCCTGATCCAGGATCTTGCGGAACATTTCAACACCCGTAACAACGGATTTCAGCTTTTCGGCACCCAGACCGATGATCTGGACTTCGTCGCCGGTCTTGATGACACCAGCTTCGATACGACCGGTGGCAACAGTACCACGACCGGTGATCGAGAAGACGTCTTCGACGGGCATCAGGAAGGGCTTGTCGGTAGCGCGGACGGGCAGGTCGATCCAGTTGTCGACAGCATCCATCAGCTCAATGATCTTTTCTTCCCACTTGGGATCGCCGTTCATGGCACCCAGGGCAGAACCGCGGATGAACGGAGTGTTCTCGGAATCGAACTGATACTGATCCAGCAGATCACGCATTTCCATTTCAACGAGGTCAAGCATTTCGGGGTCGTCGACCATGTCGCACTTGTTCATGAAAACAACCAGCTTCGGTACGTTTACCTGACGGGCCAACAGGATGTGTTCGCGGGTCTGGGGCATCGGACCGTCGGTGGCGGCGACAACGATGATAGCGCCGTCCATCTGTGCAGCACCGGTAACCATGTTCTTTACATAGTCGGCGTGACCCGGGCAATCAACGTGAGCGTAGTGACGATTGGCGGTTTCGTATTCAACGTGAGCCGTGTTGATCGTAATACCTCTTTCCTTTTCTTCGGGAGCGTTGTCGATCTGATCGAAAGACTTGACTTCGGAAAGACCTTTCTTGGCCAGAACCATGGTGATGGCAGCGGTCAGGGTCGTTTTGCCGTGGTCAACGTGGCCGATAGTACCGATGTTGACATGGGGCTTCGTTCTTACAAATTGTTCTTTTGCCATAATCAAAAAGTTTATATTAATAAGTAATCAATCTTCCACTTGAACTTTGAGCCGGTGCCGAGAGTTGAACTCGGGACCTCTTCCTTACCAAGGAAGCGCTCTACCACTGAGCTACACAGGCAAAAAAAGAGCGGGAAACGGGACTCAAACCCGCGACCCTCAGCTTGGAAGGCTAATGCTCTATCATCTGAGCTATTCCCGCACCTTTACTCTATATTCTTTAATTAAGCGCAGTCTGATAGTGGAGATTGCCTAGCCGGCCGCGGACCGTGCCATCGATACCCTTAATCAAAGAATTTGCACCAATATTTCAATTTCGGGAGCAAAAGCTCAACCAAACGCTCTCTTGTGGGCAGTGATGGATTCGAACCACCGAAGGGAAGACCCAGCAGATTTACAGTCTGCCCCATTTGGCCACTCTGGTAACTGCCCGACACTTAACTATTTATGCCTCAAAGAAATGCAGCCGTCGCGACGGCTTTTCAAATCGGCGAAACGGCTGCAAAGATACGGACTATTTTTGAATAGCAAAACTTTTCTCTCAAAAAAATCATTTGGAGCGCATTTTTTCCTTGAATTTCATGAGCTGTTTCTGAAGGGCATCCACGTCAGCGTCAATGGATTCCTCAAAAGTGTCGCTCGTCTTCGAGGCGAACAGGTCCTGACCGGCCACGGCCAGCCGGATTTGCGCTTCCTTGTTGGCTGCCGTCTCGGGCTTGACCACCTTGAGGGTGACTTCGGCAGACAAAATGCCATCATAGTACTGATCCAGTTTTGACACTTTCTTCTGGATGAAGCTCTTCAGAGCATCGGTTGCATCGAAATGCACATCTTGAATTCTGATTTCCATAGCAAATCGCTTTTTTAGGTTTTCAGCCCCGGGGGTGGGCCTGTTTATATACTTTTTTGAGTTCTTCGAAAGTCGTATGGGTATAGACTTCCGTGGCCGCCAGACTGGCGTGTCCGAGCAACTCCTTGACCGCATTCAGCTCGGCGCCGTTGTTGAGCATCGAAGTGGCGAAGGTGTGCCGCAGCACGTGGGGGCTCTTCTTGGACAGGGAGCCGACGGTTGACAGACGTTCGTGCACCAGGCGATACACCTGCACGGGATAGAGCGGACGGCCGCCTTCCCTGACAAAGAACGCCTCGGCGGCCTCCACCCCTTCGCTGGCCAGGAAACGGCTCCTGGCTTCCAGGTAGGAGGCGATCCGGTCCTTCAAGCCGGGTCCGAACGGGATGAGGCGCTGCTTGCTGCGCTTACCCTCGACGCGCAGCAGGCCAGCCGGCAGATCGACGCCGGGCAGAGTCAACCCAATCAGCTCTGCCCGTCTCATTCCGGTTTGGACCAACATTTCAAGGACCAGCCTGTCGCGGACGGCGGCAAAATCGTCCGTAGCCTCCTCGGGGCCGTCGAGCAGCTGCTCCACCTCCCCGTCCTTGAGGAAGGAAGGCAGCGGCTTGTGCACCTTGGGGGGACGGACGCGGGCCACCGGATCGTTCTGCACTGCCGACTCACGCAGCAAAAAACGCCAGAAGGAGCGCAGGGCCGACAGTTTGCGGCAGACCGTGCGGGCCTCGGCGCCCTCTTCCATGAGAGACACCATCCAGCCGCGGATCATGTCGGCATCGATTTCGGTGATTTCCGTCGTCTGACAGGTGCCGGCGACGTAGGCCAGGAACTGTTCTATGTCCCTTTTATACGCAAAAACGGTATGGGAAGAACAGTTCTTCTCATACCGCAGGTACTTTATAAAACGCTCCAGCCACATGTCGTTGCACTTTTTATCCGGCAACGAATATAGCAAAGCTATTCATTCAAAACAATTTTTTCGGGGACTTTTTTTCGTCCTTGTGGCTACACCTCCTGTAAATCGGGATTCAACACTTTGTTTACCAATGGGGCAGACGCGAAGCTTCTATTCTTCGGACTGCTGGAGCTGCTGCACGTAAATGGCCTTCATCTTCTGCTGGCGCTTGGTGACGGAAGGTTTCGTAAAAGCCTGTCTGTTTCTGAGTTCTTTTACGGTACCAGTCTTCTCAAATTTACGTTTGAATTTCTTCAGAGCCCGTTCGATGTTTTCTCCTTCTTTGATGGGAACTACGATCATAGCTAATTGTTTAGTTGAGTTGTTGATAAATTCGGAGCGCAAAAGTATAGAATGCTTTTGACATGACAAAATTTTTCCGCCGATTATTTTTTCGCAGCCTTGGCGGCGGGCTTGGCGGCTTTCCTGGTCGACTTTCCTGCCGACTTTGAGGCGGCCTTGGCCTTGGCGGCGGCTTTGGCCTTGGCAGCTGTCTTGGCGGCAGCCTTGGCTTTGGCGGCCGGCTGGCTTTCGATCAGTTTGAGGCAATCCTCATAGCTGAGCGAGGCGGCATCGGTCTTCTTGGGGATCTTGTAGTTGGCCCCGTCCTTGGCGATGTAGGGGCCGAAGCGGCCGTTCATCACCGTCAGGGAGGCGTCCTGGTCGAAAGTGCGCAACACCTTGTGGCTGTCGGCTTCGCGCTTGGCCTCGATCAGTGAGGCGGCTTCCTCCAGACTGACGTTCAGGGGGTCGTAGGTCTTGGGCAACGACACGAACTTGCCGTCGTGACGCAGGTAGGGACCGAAACGGCCCACACCGACCACGACGCTCTTGCCTTCCAGCTCGCCCAGGTCGCGCGGCAGCCTGAACAGTTCGAGGGCTTCTTCCAGGGTGATGGTCTCCATCAGCTGGTTCTTCTTCAGCGAAGCGAACAGGGGCTTGACCTCGTCCTCGGCCGTGCCGATCTGCACGATGGGGCCGAAACGGCCGATCCTCACCGAGACAGGACGGCCCGAGGCGGGATCGGTGCCCAGCAGGCGGGCGCCCACCTTCTCCTTGGAATAGGTGTTGGCTTCCTCCACCTGGGGATGGAAGTTCTTGTAGAAGTTCTCCATGATCTTCTGCCAGTCCTTCTTGCCCTCGGCCACCTGGTCGAACTGCTGCTCGACCGAAGCCGTGAAGTAGTAGTCCATGATCTTGGGGAAGTGTTCCGTGAGGAAATCGTTCACCACCATGCCCGTGTCGGTGGGGAAAAGCTTGCCTTTCTCGGCACCGGCGCTTTCGGTCTTGGTCTTGTCGGCAATCCTGCCGCTCTTGCCCAGTTCAAGGATATTGAATTCGCGCTTCTCGCCATCGCGGTTGCCCTTGACGATGTAGTCGCGCTGTTGGATGGTGCTGATGATGGGGGCGTAGGTCGAGGGACGGCCGATGCCCAGTTCTTCGAGCTTGTGCACCAGCGATGCCTCGGTGTAGCGGGGCGGACGCTGGGAGAAATGTTCGGTGGCGACAGCCTTGTCCAGATTCAGGGCCTGGCCCTTCTTGACAGGCGGCAGCACAGCGGCGGTCTCGTCGTCCTCGCCTTCGCTGCGGTAGCCATAGACCTTGAGGAAACCGTCGAACTTGACCACTTCGCCCACGGCGGTGAGTTTTTCGGGCTGGCCGGAGAGTCCCACCGTGACGGTGGTCTTCTCGATGAGGGCGTCGGCCATCTGCGAAGCGGCCGTGCGTTTCCAGATGAGGTCGTAGAGGCGCTTCTCGGGGGTGGTGCCGTCGATGCTGCGCACATTCATATAGGAGGGGCGGATGGCCTCGTGGGCTTCCTGCGCGCCTTTGCTGCTGGTGTGGTACTGGCGGGTCTTGGCATATTCGGGGCCCATGGAGGCCTCTATCTCGGCGCGGGCCGTGTTGAGGGCCAGCGAGGAGAGATGGACCGAGTCGGTACGCATGTAGGTGATCTTACCTGATTCGTACAGTCCCTGGGCGATACGCATGGTCTGCGAGATGGAAAAGCCCAGCTGACGGGCGGCTTCCTGCTGCAGGGTCGAGGTGGTGAAGGGGGCTGCCGGGGTGCGGCGGGCCGGCTTGCGGCTGATGTCCTCGATGACAAAGTCGGCCGACTTGAGTTTTTCGAGCAGTGCGAGGGCCTGCTGTTTGCCGATGAGTTTCTCGGGGTAGTCGGTCTTGAGGGCCGTCACACCGCCGTTGCCGTCGGGCACCATGAAGGTGACCGTCACCTTGTAGTAGGGTTCCGGCTGGAAATGCATGATCTCGCGCTCTCGCTCCACGATGAGCCTAACGGCCACCGACTGTACGCGGCCGGCCGACAGGGAGGGCTTGATGCGCTTCCACAGGATGGGCGACAGCTCGAAACCCACCAGGCGGTCCAACACGCGGCGGGCCTGCTGGGCGTTGACCAGGTTGGCGTCGATGCCGCGGGGATGCTTGATGGCCTCCTCGATGGCATTCTTGGTGATCTCGTGGAAAACGATGCGTCGGGTATGGTCGTCTTTGAGGCCCAGGACATCGTACAGATGCCAGGCGATGGCTTCCCCTTCGCGGTCTTCATCGGAAGCCAGCCAGACGGTCTCGGCCTTGCGGGTGGCCTCGGTCAGTTCGCCGACCAATTTCTTCTTGTCGGGCGATATTTCGTACAAAGGCTGGAATCCGTGATCTATATCTATGCCGAATCCTTTCTTGCGCAGATCCCTGATATGACCGAAGCTCGACATCACTTTGTAGTCCTTTCCCAGGAAGCGTTCGATGGTCTTGGCCTTGGCGGGAGACTCGACAATGACTAAATTTTTCTGCATTAGACGGTGTGTTGTAACGTGCGACAAAAAACGGCGCAAAAGTACTATAAAACCCTTCTCGCACAAAGGGCCTCAGATAAAAAAAACTTGCGGCCGACCGCCGGAGCTCCCCCAAACGGCAACGAAAAACATTGATTGATAATTATTTATACCAGCTTGCGTAGAACTGATAATTATCCGAAATACGGCGGTTGATGGTCTGGGTCTGCTCGGGGTCGGCAAACTTGACGAATTTGGCCGGCACCCCGGCGTAGATGCTGTAGGGTTCTATTTGGGTGCCGCTCAAGACCACGGCGCCGGCTGCCACGATGGCACCTTCGCCCACCACGACATTGTCCATCACCACCGAACCCATGCCGATGAGGGCCAGGTTTTCGATCTTGGCCCCGTGGATGGTCACATTGTGGCCGATGGAGACATTGTCGCCGATTTCTATGGTCGATTTCTGATAGAGGGTGTGCAAAACGGAACCGTCCTGGATGTTGACGTTGTTGCCGATGCGGATGGAGTTGACGTCGCCGCGCACCACGGCGTTGAACCAGACGGTACAGCCGTCGCCCATCACCACGTCGCCGATGACGGTGGCGTTCTCGGCCAGGAAACAGTCCTTGCCGATTTGCGGCTCGAAGCCGCGCACAGACTTGATTAAAGCCATATGAAGCAGTTTTTGTATATACCTATATATTATATCAGCCGGCTATGGGCCGGGTCTTTTCTTTGAGCCAGGCTTTTTCCTCCTCGTCGAGGAAAGGCAGGAGGCTCTCCTCCACCCGACGGTGATAGGCGTCGATCCAGGCTATTTCCCCGGGACTGAAGCGGGCGGGGTCGATCGACTCCCTGTCGAAAGGACAGAGCGTCAAGACCTCGAAGCCCAGGAAGCGGCCGTAGTCCGACTGGAATTTTTCGGTCACCAACAGCAGGTTTTCCAGGCGGATGCCGTAGCGATCCGTGCGGTAGATGCCCGGTTCGTCGGAGAGCACCATGCCCTCCTCGAGCACCACGGGGTTCTCTTCCATGCGGATGCTCTGCGGACCCTCGTGCACATTGAGGAAATGGCCCACGCCGTGGCCTGTACCGTGCAGGTACTGCCCGCCCTGCTTCCAAAGGAACTGACGGGCCAGCACGTCGAGCTGGCAGCCTCGCGTATAGTCGGGGAAGACGGCCTCCGACAGGGCGATGTTGCCCCGAAGGACGGCGGCGTAGTCGGCCAGGTAGTCGTCAGGGGCCTGTCCCGGCGCATAGAGGCTGTGGGTGCGGGTCATGTCGGTGGTGCCTTGCAGGTACTGCCCGCCCTGGTCGATGAGCAGGATGTTGCCCGCGGCCACGCGGGCACTGCCCTCGGCAGCCGGCTCGTAATGGACGATGGCGCCGTTCGGGCCATAGGCCACGATGGGCTCGAAACTCTCGCCCCGACAACCTTCCCGGGTCAGGCGCAGTGCCTGCAGACGGCGCGAAAGGCTTGCTTCGTCGAGGCTCTCGCCCCGGGCGAGGGCCGTCTCCAGCCAGCGCCAGAAACGGACATAGGCCACGCCGTCCTCGACCATGGCCCTGCGCAGTCCGGCGATTTCGGTCGCGTTTTTGACAGCTTTCAGGGCGGTGGTGGGCAAGGGGGCTTCCACCACGGAGCAGGAGGCGGGGATATGCCGATAGACGGCATAGTTGATCCGCCGGCGGTCGATCAGCACCCGGCTGCCCGCAGGCAAGGCTTCGAGGTGGTCGCCAAGGGCGGTGTAGGCATCCGTGTCGATATGGTTTTGAGCCAGATATTCCCCGACAGAAGGTGTAATTTTGCCTGCCTCGGTAAAGAGGGTGCAGCGCTGCGGTCCCAGCAGGAGATAGGCCAGCCCCACAGGGTTGAAGTCAATGTCGCTTCCCCGGAGGTTGAGCATCCAGGCAATGTCGTCGAGCGAACTGAGGGGCAGGTAGTCGGCCCCGGCTTGCTGCATCCTGGCGCGGACGGCCGACAGCTTGTCCTGGCAGGAACGGCCGGCATAGCGTTCTTCCAACACAAAGAAAGGCGCGGCGGGCAAGGCCGGACGTCCGGTCCAGACCTCATCGTACGAGCGAAAGCCGCTATCGAGGCTGCAGCCGCCGGCCTGGAGCTTTTCCTCCAATGCCAGAACCGTTTCCAGGGGGAACACCTCCCCGTCCAGTCCGACTGTCCGGCAGCCTTGGGCCAGCAGCCAATCGGCCATGTCGGGGCAGTCGGGCATCTTAAGACGCATCAGGTCGATGCCGCTGCCCGAGAGTTGTTGGCTGGCTTGCAGGAAATAGCGCGAGTCGGTCCACAGGCCGGCTCCCCGAAGGGTCACGGCCAGTGTACCGGCACTTCCGCTGAACCCGCTCAAGTACTCGCGATACTTGAAATGGTCGGCGACATATTCGCTTTGGTGGACATCGTCGCTGGGGACGATGCAGGCATCCACACCGCAGGAGCGCATGTACCGCCGTAGGGCGGCCAGGCGCTCCGTTACACTGCTCATCGCTTAA
>JAGDCW010000183.1 GCA_017958305.1 Bacteroidales bacterium
GCCAGCTCCGAAGAGTTCTCGACTATGGCGCCGGTGGGTACCATGTTGAAGTTGGGAGCCACGAACAAGTCGGGACTGAGCAGGTAGTTCATCGCATTGTCGATGAGTTTGTAGCCCATGTCGTTCAATGCCGGATAACCCGTCTTGGACAGGGCGACAAGCATATACTTGGCAGCCTTGTCGGTGTTCTGCTCATAGATGGTCAGCGGGCTCGAAGAAGTGGCGGCGCCCAACAGATAGCCTTCAGGAGCCGTCTGATAAGCGGCAGCCTCCAGGGCCGGCAGGGTGTCGGAAAGTGCGGGCAGGGCAATCATGTCGCCCTCGTTGACCAGGCCCATGCCGGCGAATACCGGATGATAGAAATAGTTGTTGCCGGCAACCAGGCTCTCGGGGCTGGCGGCGGAAACCGAAAGGGCCGCATTCCAGTTCTTGTAGGCTTCGACATTGAAGTTCAGGAAGGGCTTCTTGCCCAGCAAGGTCTTCAGGTTGCGGACCACCTGCTCGTCACCGCTCAGGTAGCGGCTCAGAACCACCAGGTCATAGTCTTTGAAAGCCTCTTCGACCTTGGCTTCGGTGTCCAGTCCGTTCCACAGTTCCTTGTGGAAGACCGTGATCTTGTAGTCGGGGTTGCTCAGCCAATGACGCAGGATCATATCCGAGGCATCCTCCGTATTGGAGCGGTTGAGGATATGGAGACGATCGACAGCGCTCGTGATATAGGCAATCTTCTTGGCATCCTCCGAAGTGGCGCGATAGTCATCCCATCCGTCCAACTTCAGGCCGGAAATCACCAGTTCGCCGCCTTCGGGATAAGAGCCCTTGTTCATCAGAATACGGATGTTCATCTTCTTCTGGTTGTTGAACTTCTCCGGCAACGGACAAGCCACAGAGGCCATCTGGGTGATAGGATTGGCACTGTTGGCGAAGCTGCCCAGCACCGTCCAGACCGTATCGCCGGCCACCTGGGCGGCCACCACGCAGGAATCGGCCCCGTAACGGATGGCAAAATCGAACTTCAGGACCAGGTCCTGGAACTTGACCGTGTTGGCGGCGATGTCGAAATAGCTGAGATGATGTGCGCCGTTGGTGAAATCGGTGGTGTCGGGGGTGACACCCAATGCGGTGATACGCATGCCCGAACGGTGCAGGTCGTCGTCGTAGCCCACCTGCATGCTCTTCGAGGCCGTCAGGATCGAGCGGACCACACCCAGGTCGGAGGCATACTTGGCAAAGGTGGCGCCGCTCCAGTTGTCAGTGATGGGGGCGTTCAAATCGACCGTGCCGGAAGGACCGGGACGATACATGCCCGTCCAACCCGAATGGGTGCCTTCGAAGGGCGGAATGGTGCCTTTGTCTATCTTGCTGAAGACCTTGATGCGATTGATATAGGCGGCGCGGCTGCTCGGATTGGCGGAACGCTGCCTGTGCGTGTAGTTGTTGGCCAATTCCATGTTCTTGGAACCGCTGCTGCCCTGGGGCACCATCCAGTCGGTGCCGGAACCCTTCAGCACGATGCGGATGCTGTCCTCCATATAGTAACGGATACCGATGATGGCCGCATAATTGGAGGAATAGCCCATGTACCAGGTCGTATCGTGACGGTTGTTGAACACAGCCAGACCTCTTTCGTGCCAGCTTTCCACATACAGGGAGTCGCAAAACGGCAGGTTCAGGATCAGGGAGTCGCCGGCCGGTATCAGGATGCCGTTGGCCAGCGATGAATTGTCATCGCGCTTCAGGCCGACGATTTCGCGCAGCGTACGGTCGCCGGTCAATTCGGCGAACTTGTCGAGCATGTCGCGGTCACGGGCGTTTGATACGTTTTCTTCAGGATTATCCAGATCTCCGCCGATTTCTTTCTTGAAAATGACATTCTCGCCATGTTCCATCCAGGCGGGGAAATCGAAGAACCTGGAAGTGCCCAGGATACCGGTGTCGTACCAGATGTAATCATCCGGATCGGTAATGATTGCATGACACTCCGGCACTGTCAACAGACCGAGCATCAACACACTTAAACAGGAGAGTAGAATTCTTTTCATAGGAGTAGGGTTGGTTGAAAATATCCACCAAATATACCCAACCCACTCCTATAAAGGAGCAGTGTTTTGACATTTTAACCCGAAATCAGCACATTTTAAATGTGCACCGGAGGGCAGGTTTAGCTGAAAATGATGGTCCTATTCTTGTAAACCAGACACTTACGCTCGATATGCTTTTGAACCGCACGCGACAGGACGATTTTCTCCAGGTCCTTGCCTTTGCTGATCAAGTCGTTGACCGTGTCCTTGTGGGTGATGCGCACCACATCCTGCTCGATGATGGGGCCGGCATCCAGTTCGGTGGTGACGTAGTGGCTGGTGGCGCCGATGATCTTCACCCCGCGGGCATAGGCCGCATGATAGGGCTTCGCGCCCACAAATGCGGGCAGGAAGGAATGGTGGATATTGATGATGCGGTTGGGGTAGCTTTCGATCATCTGCTCGGAAATCACCTGCATGTAGCGGGCCAGCACAATGAAATTGATGCCGTTTTCGCGCAGCAGCTCCATTTCCCTGGCTTCCTGTTCGGCCTTGTTCTCCTTGGTGATCGGGAAGCAATGGAAAGGAATGTCGAAGCGCTCGGCCACGTGGCGCAGGTCTTCGTGGTTGCTGACAATCAGGGGAATCTCCACTTCCCATTCCCCGGCCGTGTAGCGGGCCAGCAAATCGTAGAGGCAATGCGACATCTTGGAGACAAAGACAGCCATCCGCGGTTTGTAATCGGTGAAATAGAGCCGGAACGACATGTCGTATTTCTGGGCATAGAGTGTCTGAAAATAGTCCTCGATCTTCTCCTTGGGGATGAGGAAACCGTCCAGTTCCCATTCGATACGCATGAAGAAGATGTTCTCGACGTGGTCCACATACTGGTCCAGATAGACGATATTGCCCTTGTTGACGGTGATGAAGTTGGTCACCTGGGCGATGATTCCCGGCTTGTCGGGACAATGAAGCAGCAACTGAGCTCTTACCATTTTATTCTCGGATTTGACGGTGCAAAATTAATACACGCAAGGGGCAATGCCAAATAAAACGTCCAAATGGCGCAGAAACAGGGGAAAACGACATTATATCGCACAAAATGTGCCGGTCATCCGGATAAAAAAATCAAAAAAAACAGTGTTCTTGTTTGGTGATAAAAAACTCTGTTGTATTTTTGCCGCGAATTCTGACAATCAAACCGAGATTAAATGACAAACCTCGTATTCAACAACTGGTGGTGGCGCAGCTCAAGATTCATCAAGTCGTGAGTTACGAAGTCCTATGTTGAATACCCGAAGATACACATCAAGGCCTGCCGTTCTTACGACAGGCCTTTTTGTTTTACGCGCAATCGCAACAACCAATAAAAAATACTTCTATGAAAATGAACGAACTCCTCAACCGGATGTTGAATCACGAGGACCTGACTCGCGAGGAGACACGCGACATCCTGCTGGGCATCACCCGCAGTGAATTTCCCAACGAGCAGATTACTGCACTGCTTACCGCCCTTCAGATGAAAGGCATCACCGTCGATGAGTTGCTGGGCTTCCGGGACGGCATCCTGCAAACTGGCATACCTGCCATCCTGGACTGCGATCGCTATATCGATGTGGTCGGCACCGGCGGCGACCGTAAAAACACCTTCAACATATCGACCACCGCCTGTTTCGTCATTGCAGGAGCCGGCTACAAGGTGGCCAAACACGGCAACTATGCAGCCACCTCCACCAGCGGCGCCTCCAATGTCATCGCCCAGCACGGGGTCAGGTTCACCGACGACATCGACCGTCTGAACCGCTCAATCAACGAATGTGGCATCGTCTATCTGCATGCCCAGCTGTTTGCCCGCGCCATGAAGTTTGTCGGTCCCATTCGCAAGGCACTGCCTTTCCCGACCTGCTTCAACCTGCTGGGGCCCATCGTCAATCCGTCTCAACCACAGTGCCAACTGTTGGGAGTGGCCAACCTGGACCAGATGAGGCTCTACAACCATGTCTATCGGAAAATAGGCATCGACTATGCCATCGTCAACAGCATCGACGGATACGACGAGATATCCCTGACCGGCGATTTCAAAGTGACCACCAACGACTATGAACGGATTTTCAAGCCTTCCGACCTGGGCTTCGACATTGCCCGACCCGAAGAGCTGGTTGCCGGAGCCACCGAGGAAGAAGCGGCGGCCATCTTCGACAGCGTACTGGAGAACAGGGCCCTGCCTGCCCAGAAAAACATCGTGCTGGCCAATGCCGCCTATGGCATCCAAGTCCTGGAAAAAGGGAAAAAGGACATCATGGAGTGCATAGCGATAGCCCGCGAATCCATCGATAGTGGCCGGGCGCTCGCCACCTTCAAGAAATTCGTAGCACTCAACAGCTAAGTCTACTACCCATGAAGGATATCCTGGAAACCATCATCGCCGCCAAACGGCTCGAGATCGACCGTCGCAGGGCAATACTGCCCCCCGCCGAGTTTTACCCGCAGGTTGAGCGGAGCATGGATGCCGGCAACATCCTGCCGTCCATGAGCGCCGCCTTGCTGGCCTCCAGCACGGGCATCATCGCGGAGTTCAAGCGCAAGTCGCCCTCAAAGGGATGGATCAGGCAAGAAGCCCGGGCGGAAGAAATCCCGCTCGGCTACCAGCAGGGCGGTGCCGCCGCCCTGAGCATTCTCAGCGATGAAGCCTTTTTCGGCGGCAGCGACGAGGACATCCGAACAGCCCGACGCAGCGGCGTCAGCCTGCCCGTCCTCTATAAGAACTTTGTCATCGACGAATACCAACTCTACCAAGCCCGCCATTGCGGTGCTTCGGCCGTGCTGCTCATCGCCGCCGCCCTGTCCCTGCAAGACTGCCGGCAGTTGCGCGACAAAGCCCGGCAACTGGGGCTGGAAGTCCTTCTGGAAATGCACGACGAAAAAGAACTCGACTACTGCCGGACAGAGCCCGAGATGTACGGCATCAACAACCGGCACCTGGGCACTTTCATCACCGATGTCCAAACCTCTATTTCCCTGATAGACCGGCTGCCGGCCGAAGGCTGCAAGGTCAGCGAGAGCGGGTTGTCCGATGCCGGGACGGTGCTCAAACTGAGACAGGCCGGCTACAGAGGCTTTCTCATGGGAGAATACTTCATGCGCAGCGAGCGGCCCGGCCAAAGGCTGCAGGAGTTCATCCGTCATTGTACAACAGATCCAATCCGTAACGCATGAACACCATGGTTTCCTCCTTCCTGATCAAAGTATGCGGACTGCGTGACTGTGAAAACATCCGTGCCGTCGCAGCCCTGGGCATCGACCTGACAGGATTTGTCTTCTGGCCAGGGAGTCCGCGCTGTGTTCGGGAGGGCTCAGATCTTCCCGACAGCGACAGTTGTCAGTCTCCCCGGCGAGTGGGTGTATTTGTCGATGAAAAACCCTCCGTCGTCTGTCACAAGATCCGCCAATACCGGCTGGATTTCATCCAAATGCATGGCCACGAACGTCCGGAAGATATCGAACGACTGCGATACGGACTGGACAATGCGGGGTTGAAGGACGTCGGAATCATCAAGGCGTTGGGCATCACTTCCCGGCAAGACCTGGCAGCTGCCCACGACTTTGAAGGACTGGTTTCGCTGCTGCTTTTCGACACCCGATGCCAAGAGCGTGGCGGCAGCGGACAGAAATTCGACTGGTCCGTCCTGGAAAGCTACGGAGGCGACACTCCCTTCCTGCTCAGCGGTGGCATCGCACCCGACGACGCGCAGCGCATCGGTAGCCTTCGACACCCTCGTCTGGCCGGTATTGACCTGAACAGCCGCTTCGAACTGGCACCGGGACTGAAAGATGTCGGGAAACTTCGCTTGTTTCTCAGTCAACTTCGGTTACTTATCCCCAACAACCAAACGACAAAACAAACATCAACACTCTGACAATATGCAAACCAACAAAATCAACCGCCTATTTCAAGACAATCCGGGACGCAAATTGCTGTCGCTCTATTTCTGCGCCGGCAGCCCAAGCCTCGAAGGCACCGCCCATGTCATTGAAACGCTGGAGCGCAAAGGGATAGACATGATAGAAGTGGGTATCCCCTTCAGCGATCCGCTGGCCGACGGCCCCGTCATCCAAACTGCCGCCACCAAGGCACTGAAAAACGGCATGACGCTGAAAAAACTGTTTTCACAGCTCGAACCGCTCAAAGACAAAGTGCAGATTCCCCTGCTTCTGATGGGCTATCTCAATGTCATCCTGCACTACGGGCCTGAAAAATTCTGCGCCGACTGCGCCCGTTGCGGCATTGCCGGAGCCATCATTCCCGATCTCCCTTTCAAGGACTATCTGGAGACATTCAAACCCATAGCCGATCGCTACCAACTGAGAATCATCATGATGATCACCCCGGAGACCAGCGACGAGCGCATCCGCTTCATCGACGAACACACCGACGGTTTCATCTATATGGTCAGTTCTGCCAGCATCACCGGCAGCCAGCAGGCTTTCGACAAGGCCCGGCTCGACTATTTCCGCCGCATCGATGCCATGAAGCTGAAAAATCCGCGCATGATAGGCTTCGGCATATCCAATCGGCAGACCCTCGAAAGCGCCCGGCAATACGCTGCCGGGGCCATCATCGGCAGTAAATTCGTGAGTCTGCTCGACGAACTGCACGACCCGTCACTGGCCCTGGACCAGCTCTACGACGCCCTTGAACATTAAGCTTCCTGTCAACCAGATCAATCTTATCACTGAAACCGAAAATGAGCAAATACCAAATCGATGAAAACGGCTTCTTCGGACAATACGGAGGAGCCTACGTGCCCGAAATACTTTACAAATGCGTCACGGAGTTGCAGCAGGCCTATCGGCCCATTCTCGAAAGCGAAGAATTCCAGCGTGAGTACCGCGCACTGCTCAAAGACTATGTGGGCAGGCCTTCGCCTCTTTATCATGCCCGGCGCATGAGTGAAAAATACGGTTGTCGGCTCTATCTCAAACGCGAGGACCTGAACCATACCGGCGCCCACAAGATCAACAACACCATCGGACAGATACTACTGGCCCGGGCCATGGGCAAGACCCGTATCATAGCCGAGACCGGTGCCGGCCAGCACGGGGTGGCCACGGCTACCGTCTGCGCCCTGATGGGCATGAAATGCGAGATTTTCATGGGCAAGACCGATGTGGACAGACAACATGCCAATGTCGAACGCATGAAAATGCTGGGAGCAACGGTTCATCCCGTCACCACCGGCAACATGACCTTGAGCGATGCCTGCTCGGCTGCCATCCGAGACTGGTGCTGCCACCCGAAGGACACATTCTACTTGGTAGGCTCCACCATGGGGCCGCATCCTTATCCCGACATCGTCGCCCGTCTGCAAAGCATCATCAGCGAAGAAATACGGCAGCAACTGGAAGAAAAGACCGGGCGCAACTACCCCGACTATCTCATCGCCTGCATCGGCGGAGGTAGCAACGCAGCCGGTACCATCTGGCACTATCTCGATGATACCCGGGTAAAGATTTATTTGGCGGAAGCCGGTGGGGAGGGTATTGACACCGACCGTACAGCCGCCACCATACACTGCGGCACCGAAGGCATCATTCACGGAGCCCGCACCCTGGTCATGCAGACCGACGACGGACAGATTCGCGAAGCATTCACCGTCTCGGCCGGTCTCGACTATCCCGGCATCGGTCCCATGCATGCCTGGCTCGCACAACTGGGGCGTACCAACGTGCTGGCCGTCAACGACGACGAGGCCCTTGCCGCAGGCTATGAACTGACCCGGATGGAAGGCATCATACCGGCCATAGAAAGCGCCCATGCCATCGCAGCGCTCAAAAAGATCAACTTCCGCCCCGAAGACATCGTGGTCCTAACCGTCAGTGGCCGGGGCGACAAGGACATACCTACTTATCTAAACCACAAGAATCTGGCAAAAAACCTATGAAAACTTTTGATTATCAGACAACCTCCCGTACCCTGTTGGCCGATCTGCACACCCCCGTAGGCCTCTATATGCGGTTGCGCGACCTTTATCCCCAAAGCATCCTGATGGAGAGCTCCGACTATCACGACCAGAACAACAGCCGTTCCTTTATCGGCATCCGCCCGCTGGCCAGCGTGGCAGTCAGCCACGGAACCGCAGTTCTCTGCTTCCCCGACGGCAGCACGGAGCGGCGGCCGATCGACCGTGAATACCGCTGTGAAAACGCCATCAACGGCTTTCTCGAGAGATTCCGCATCGAAGGGGAAAACAGCAGCTATTATGGACTTTACGGCTACACCTCCTTCAATGCCGTCCGCTATTTCGAGGACATCGACGTCAAAGACAGCACCATGGCCGAGAACGATGCCCCGGACCTGCTCTACATCCTGTATCGCGACCTGATTGTCTTCGACCATTTCAACAACCGGATGACGCTGCTCAGTCTTGGCGGACAGCACGAGATCGACCTGCTTGAAAGCCGGCTCAACCGCCAGAACATCCAGCCCTACAGTTTCCGTCCGACGGGCGAATGCACATCCACTGTTTCCGATGAAGAACACAAGGAAAACATCCGGCGCGGCATCAGCCATTGCCTGCGCGGAGACGTTTTCCAGATTGTCATCTCCCGCCGGTTCGTCCAAAAATACGAAGGCGACGATTTCAAACTATACCGTGCCCTGAGAAGCATCAACCCCAGCCCTTACCTCTTTTATTTCGATTTCGGCGGCTTTCGCATCTTCGGATCCTCCCCCGAGACACACTGCCGCATTGAGGGACGAAAGGCCTATATCGACCCCATCGCCGGCACCACCCGTCGCAGTGGTGACGCGCAGGCCGATCGCCAGGGAGCCGAGTTCCTGCGTAACGATCCCAAGGAAAACGCCGAGCATGTCATGCTGGTCGATCTGGCCCGTAACGACCTGAGCCGGAATTGCCACGATGTCAAGGTGGATTTTTACAAGGATCTGCAGTATTATTCCCACGTCATCCATTTGGTGAGCCGCGTGTCGGGCCTGCTCGACGACCAGGCCGATCCGGTCAAGGCCTTCATAGACACCTTTCCGGCCGGCACTCTGAGCGGAGCCCCCAAGGTCCGTGCCATGCAACTCATCAGCCAATACGAACCTCACAACCGCGGGGCCTACGGCGGCTGCATCGGATTCATCGGATTCAACGGAGACCTCAATCAGGCCATCACCATCCGGACCTTTGTCAGCCGCAACGGAGAACTGTGGTTCCAGGCCGGCGGCGGCATCGTGGCAAAGAGCAACGAAGAATACGAACTGCAGGAAGTCAACAACAAGCTGGGCGCCCTCAGACGAGCCATCAGCCTGGCAGCGGAAATGTAGCACCAATCAAAAAACAACACCTATGAATATCGTCATCATAGACAACTACGACTCCTTCACTTATAATCTTGCCCACCTGGTCAGGAGACTGGGCGCCGCAACGACTGTCCTTCGCAACGACCAGTTCCGCCTCGAAGCACTGGATCCGTTCGACAAGATCATTCTCAGCCCCGGACCGGGCATTCCCTCGGAAGCCGGCCTGCTGACCGAAGTCATCAAAAGTTATGCCGGTTGCCGGCCCATACTGGGTGTCTGCCTCGGCCACCAAGCCATCGGGGAGGTCTTCGGAGGCCGGCTCTTCAACCTGCCGGAAGTTTACCACGGTGTGGCCACCGAAGGCACACAATTCGGCAACGATCCCATTTTCGCCGGCCTGCCGCCGAGAATCACCATGGGACGCTATCACAGCTGGGTGGTTGACAAAGAAGGGTTTCCCGACTGCCTGGAAATCACGGCAGAAAGCGACGAAGGACAAATCATGGCCCTTCGTCACCGGAAACTGCCGGTACACGGCATCCAGTTCCATCCAGAGAGTGTGTTGACACCCGACGGACAGACCATCCTGGAGAACTGGTTGAAAATGTAGGGGGAAAAGTACCGGAAGCGGGACTCGAACCCGCACAGCCGCGATGGCCAAAGGATTTTAAGTCCTTCGTGTCTACCATTCCACCATTCCGGCAGCCTTGAAATGCGCCGCGAAATTACGACAAAATACGGCAACCACCAAAGTTTTTGGTCAGTTACGGATTCTCACCGTCCCGTTGGATACTGTGACGGCATATCTTTTGAGGGGTTCTTCGCCAATGCCCCGGCCAGGGATGCCCAGGCCAAAGCCGCAATCGTAGATTTCGCCGCAGGAGGGGCATTGCACCCGCAGCATATCGTCGGGCTGTCCCACCCGGACGGTGGCTGCAGCCTCGACCGGACAACTCAGGTCGAATGCATGATAATTGCCATCCAGTGCGCAGACCAGCATCACACCGCCAAAACCGACCTGGTCGGCAGCCAGTTCGCGCGACGTGAGCCGCCAGCTGTTGCCGGGAAACAGGCAATTGATCACCGACAGGTTGCGCTCCACCCGCACCGGCATGTCGGGGATGGACGAACGAGTGGGTTGACAGGCAGGCATAAGCAGGAAAAACAGTACGGACAGACAAAGCGACTTCTTCATACCTTATATTAATCTGCCGCGAAGATAGCACAAATTTTTATGCGACCATTTCACTCGACTTACAAAAAAAAGGAGTATCTTTGCGCCTTGATTCGACAACAAATATCATTAACAAACTCATACTTAGTGAAATGCAAAACAAAGGATTTGTTAGACTAATCGCCATTCTGCTGGCCTTGGTATGTCTTTTCTACCTGTCATTCACCTTTGTCACCAACAAAGTGCAGAAAGACGCCAGGACTTATGCTCAGGGCGATGAAGTAGTGGAACGCAACTATCTGGATTCCATTGCCCTCGAAAAGATTTATTTGGGAAACACCTACAGAGATTGCCAAGGTAAGGAACTGAACCTCGGCCTCGACCTGAAAGGTGGTATGAACATCATTCTGGAGCTTTCCCTGCCCAGCGTGCTGAAATCCCTTTCCGGCAATAACCCCGATGAAAACTTCAACAAGGCCCTGGCCGCCGCCTCCGTCAGACAGACCGAGACCAACCGCGACTACCTGGACCTCTTCGTGGAAGAATATAAAGCCCTCGATCCGGATGCCCGTCTGTCGGCCATCTTCAGCACCTTCGAGATGAAGGGCCGCATCGATCCGACCTCGACCGACGAGCAGGTGATCAAAGTGCTCAAGGAAGACATCCAGAGCGCCATCGACAATTCCTTCAACGTGCTCCGTACCCGTATCGACCGTTTCGGTGTGGTACAGCCCAATATCCAGCGCCTGGAGACCAACGGCCGTATCCTGGTCGAACTGCCCGGTGTCAAGGAGCCCGAACGTGTCCGCAAACTCTTGCAGGGTTCGGCCAACCTTGAATTCTGGGAGACCTACAACCTGACCGACATCTACCAGAACCTCATTGACGCCAACACCGTCATCCGCAATCTGAACGCCGCTGCCGCTCCTCAGGAAGAGGCCGTTGCTGTTGCAGAAGCCGCCAAGGAGGAAGTTGCCGAGGCAGCCACCACCGAGGAGGAAAAGCTGCTGCAGGAAGTCGGCGAAATGGAGCAAAACGAGCAGGCTGAAATCCAGAATATGGAACAATGGAGAAAAGAATATCCCCTGTTCTCCCTGCTGCAGGTCAACCAGTCGGAAAGCGGCGTGGTTCCCAGTCCCTGCGTAGGTTATGTCCTGGGCCGCGACACCGCCAAGGTGAGCGAGTACCTGAACCTGCCCAAGGTGCGCGAGCTCATGCCCCGCGACCTGAAATTCCTCTGGTCGGTCAAGCCCGTTTCCGAGAAGACCAACCTCTATGAACTGATTGCCATCAAGGTGAGCAACCGTGATGGCAGCGCCCCGCTCGAAGGCGACGTCATCACCGATGCCCGCGACAACTTCGAACAGGCTACCAACCGTGTGGTCGTCAACATGGAAATGAACGCCGAAGGTGCCAAGACCTGGGCCCGTCTGACCAAGGACAACATCGGCAAGAGCATTGCCATCGTCCTCGACAACTATGTTTATTCGTATCCCCGCGTCAGCAATGAAATCACCGGTGGCCGCTCGGAAATTTCCGGCAACTTCACCGTCAACGAAGCCAAAGACTTGGCCAACGTGCTGAAATCCGGTAAGATGCCGGCACCCGCCCGCATCGTACAGGAAGACATCGTCGGTCCGTCGCTGGGTAAGGAAGCCATCCACTCCGGTCTGGTCTCCTTTATCATCGCATTCGTGCTGATCTTGGTCTATATGGTCTTCTTCTATGGTTGGAAAGCCGGTCTCATCGCCGACTTCGGCCTGTTGTGCAACGTCTTCTTCCTGATGGGTATCCTCGCCTCCTTCCAGGCCGTCCTGACCCTGCCGGGTATCGCCGGTATCGTCCTGACGCTGGGTATGGCCATCGATACCAACGTGTTGATTTACGAACGTATCAAAGAAGAATTGGCTTCGGGCAAGAACATCAAGAAAGCCGTCACCGAAGGTTACAAGAACGCCTTCTCGGCCATCTTCGACGCCAACCTGACCACCCTGATGACCGGTATCGTGCTGTTCGTCTTCGGCACCGGCCCGATCAAGGGTTTTGCCACCACGCTCATCATCGGTATCCTCACCTCTTTCTTCTGCGGTGTGTTCCTGACCCGTCTCATCTACACCACGCGTCTGGAGAAGGATAAACTGCTCGACCTGACCTTCACGACCAAGTTGTCGGCCGGTTTCCTGAGAAACCCGCACTTCGACTTTGTCGGCAAGCGTAAAGTGGGCTACCTCATCACCTGCTGCTTCATTGCCATCGCCGCCCTGTTCCTGGGCTTCCGCGGCATGAGCCAGGGTATCGACTTCTCGGGTGGTCGCAACTACGTTGTCCGCTTCGACCAGCCGGTTTCCACCGAAGAGGTTCGCGCCCAGTTGGCCGATGCCTTCGCCGAGTCTTCCCTGTCGGTCATCACCATCGGCGGTGACAACCAGGTACGCATCTCGACCAACTTCCGCATCAACGAAAACAGCGAAACGCTCGACGATGAAATCGAAGCCATGCTGTACGAAAACCTGAAGAGCATGCTGCCCGAAGGCACCACGCTGTCCGATTTCACCAGCACCTACATCGTATCTTCGCAGAAGGTAGGTCCGACCGTGGCCTCCGACATCAAGATATCGGCTATTTGGGCCGTTGCCATCGCCTTGGTGGTCATCGCCCTGTACATCCTGTTCCGTTTCCGCAACTTCGCCTTCAGTGTCGGTGTACTGGCCTCCCTGGCCCATACCGTACTGTTCATCTTCGGCATCTACTCCATCTTCTGGGGTATCCTGCCCTTCAGTTTGGAAATCGACCAGACCTTCATCGCCGCCATCCTGACCATCATCGGTTATGCCGTCAACGACACCGTGGTTGTCTTCGACCGTGTGCGTGAAACCACCGGCCTGTATCCCAACCGTCACAAACGGCTCACGATGAACCAGTCGCTCAACTCGACCTTGCTGCGTACCTTCAGCACTTCGTTGAGTACGGCTATCGTATTGCTGGCCATCCTGCTCTTCGGCGGCGACTCCATCCGCGGTTTTGCCTTCGCCATGTTGGTAGGTGTCATCATCGGTACCTACGGCACGCTGTTCATCGCCTGCCCGCTGGCCTATGACATCCAGCGCAAGACCCAGAAGTTTAGCGACGAAGTTCCTGCCGGGGAAGAATAATCCCTGCATCCGATTCATAAAAAGAGACTCATGACATTAAGTGAGTCTCTTTTTTTACCTATATCAAGTCTCAGCTTTCACAGAAAAACATCACTATGGCAGATACAGTATTGAGCGGCATCCGCTCGACAGGACATCTTCATTTGGGCAACTATTTCGGAGCCCTGCGCAACTTTGTCCGCATGCAGCACGAAAACCGCTGTTTCTTCTTCATTGCCGACTATCATTCGCTGACCACCCATCCCGACCCCAAGGCCCTGCACGACAATGTCAAGGACATCCTGTGCGAATACCTGGCCTGCGGCCTCGACCCTGAGGTGGCCACGCTCTATGTGCAGAGCGACGTACCCGAAACCGTGGAACTCTATCTGCTGCTCAATATGCACGCCTACCTGGGCGAGCTGTCCAAGACCGTATCCTTCAAGGAGAAGGCCCGCAAGCAGCCCGAAAACGTCAATGCAGGCCTGCTCACCTATCCCACCCTGATGGCCGCCGACATCCTGGTGCACCGCGCCGACAAGGTGCCTGTGGGCAAGGACCAGGAACAGCACCTGGAACTGACCCGCCGTTTTGCCCGCCGCTTCAACGGCCTCTATGGCGTGGAATATTTCAAGGAACCCACCGCCTACAACTTCGGCGAGGAGCTGATCAAAATTCCCGGACTCGACGGCAGCGGCAAGATGGGCAAGTCGGAAGGCAACTGTGTCTATCTCTGCGACGAGCCCAAGGTGATCCAGAAAAAGGTGATGAAGGCGCTCACCGACCAGGGACCGACCGTTCCGAATTCGCCCAAGCCCGACTACATCGAAAACCTGTTCACCCTGCTCAAAGTGGTTTCCACGCCCGATACGGTCGAGTATTTCAACGACAAGTGGAACAGCTGCGAGATCCGCTACGGCGACCTCAAAAAGCAGTTGGCCGCCGATATCATTGCCTTCACCACGCCCATCCGTGAGCGCTATCTCGACATCTGCAACAACGAAGAATACCTGCACAAGGTGACCGTGACCGGTGCCGAGAAGGCCCGCGAGAGCGCCTCCAAGACCGTACGCGAAGTACGCGAGATCATGGGCATCAAGCCCTTCTGACTTTTGGACAGCCGATGACAAAACCGGCACTGCATATTGCCATTCCAGCCATGGACGAGGCCGACTATCTGCCCTCAACCATGGCTGACTTGTTTGCACAGCGGACCGAGAGCCCGGTGTGCATCCACGTCTGCGTCAACCAACCCGAAGAATATTGGCTGTCGCATCCCGACATTTGCGAGAGCAACCGCCGCACATTGGAATGGCTGCGCCGTCTGGAAGCATCGGGTCGCCGCCTGGACATCATCGACCGCAGCAGCCCGGGCCACGGCTGGAAGGGCAAGCAACAGGGGGTGGGCATGGCCCGCAAAACGCTGTTCGAAGCCATCTTGGAGACAGCCTCCGACGACGATCTGATCGTCAGCCTGGATGCCGACACCCATGTCGGTCCAGACTATCTGCAAAGCCTGACAGAGGAATTTCGGGCCCATCCCGAGGCTTTGGCCATGGCCGTCCCCTACTATCACCCGCTCTCGGACGATCCCGCCTGTGAAAAAGCCAACCGGGCCATCCTGCGCTACGAGATCTACATGCGGTGCTACCATCTGAACCTGCTGCGCATCGGTTCGCCCTATGCCTTTACCGCCCTGGGTTCGGCCATCGCCTTCCCCTGTCGCAGCTACCGGCGCATCGGCGGCATGTTGCCGGCCCAAAGCGGCGAAGATTTCTACCTGATGCAGAAATTCAGCAAGAGCGGTCCCATCCTCCAGTACAGCAAACACTGTGTCTATCCTTCGGCCCGTCTCTCCACGCGGGTCGGTTTCGGCACCGGACCCGCCCTGATCAAGGGCTGCCAGGGCAACTGGTCGAGCTATCCCGTCTATCCGCCTGCCTTGTTTGACGAAGTGCGACAAGCCTACGACGCCCTGCCCCGACTCTACCGGCACGACCTCGACCTGCCATTTCTTGGTTTTCTGGCCGGGCTGTTCAAAGATTCCGACCTTTGGCAGCCGTTGCGCGACAATTACAAGGACCTGCCCCATTTTGTGCGGGCCTTCCACGAAAAGGCCGACGCCCTGCGCATTCTGCAATTCCTCAAGCAGAGCCTCCGGGCAGACAGTAAGAAGGACACATCAAAGGACTTGGCCGCCCCATCCGACGCCCGGGCCCTGGACGAAAACCTGCGCTTGTTTGCCCGGCACTATGCCGAACGGCTTCCCGAGCAGATGCGCCCCTCTTTGGTTTCCAGTTTTGCCCCGGCCAGCCTCGAAGAGGCGCCGACCGCCTTGCTGGCCCAAATCCGCGACCAGCTGTTCCAAATGGAAATGACGGCACGCAAAGAAGCCTCCTTGTAATAACACACCGGTTTGTTCTTTGTGTTTTCCACTCGATTGCGTATTTTTGCACAAACAAATAAAGCTACAACTATGAAATTCTTGAAACAAACCATCGTTTTCCTGCTGCTGGCCATCCTGCCATTCGGCGCTTCTGCTCAAAAAAAGAACAGCATCTTCGACAGAAATGTCTTGGTCGAAGTCGGTCCCGATGACGAAACCACCTCTCTCGAAGTTTTCTCCCTTCCCAAAGACGGAGAAACACGTTATTATCTTTCCATCGGACCGGTGGGCATCGGCAACAAGGTCATCCAGGTTTATGCCGATCCGATTTCAGAGCTCTTCGTTCCGCTTGGAAACTCGTTGGACGAATCCATGAAGACCCTGGAGACCCTCTTTGACTTTTTCAAGATGCCCAAGGGCACGGAAAACACCATTCTCGGTTGCCTCACTCCCCTCCTGCCGAAAGACGACACCGAGATCTTCAAGGTCACAAGCGGCAAACAACTGTTCTCGCGCTATGTGGTTTTTTCCATTCAGCGCGATGAGTACCTCCGCGAAGCCCAGATATCGAAAAGCGAGTTCAGAAATCTGATGAACTCGATGAAATTCTACCGCAAACTCCATCCGAAGGAGAAATAAGACCTCATCATAGCTTACTCAAATATATATGCCCCGGCAGAAGACACACACTTTCTGTCGGGGTTTTCTTCTTCACTACAGATTCAAAAGAAATCGACGAAGCTATTCATTGACTATTATTTATCACATCTGTTGTAAAAGAATGAATAAAAGGCTATATTTGAACTTCAAACAGTACCAGTAACAACTAATATAATTTTCAATATTACCAATGAAAACATCTGTCCTTTTTAAAGAATATATTTGGTTGATAAATACGATTTATCGCGCAGAAAGAATAACCCTTGCCGAAATCAATGAAAAATGGCTACAGTCAGATATGAGTTGCGGAATCGAAATAGCGCGCACCACGTTTAACCGGCACAAAAACTCAATAGAAGACATCTTTGGCATCATCATTGAGTGTGATAAGAAAGATGGATTCAAGTATTATATCGAAGATAAGTCTGTGCTTCATGAAGATACACTCCAAAAATGGATGCTCTCGTCAATGACCGTTCATACAGCCGTACAGGAAGGACTCAGTCTTCACAAACGAATACTTTTGGAAGAAATACCATCGGGATATAACTATCTCCAACCTATTCTTGAAGCCATGAAAACCAACCATTGTATAACCTTTTCCTATCAAAAATACAACGATGCCGAGATAAAGTCATATACCGAAGCCGAACCTTATTGTCTAAAACTCTACAAACAGAGATGGTATCTGTTGATTAAAAACAAAACACAATTCAGAATCTTTTCTCTCGACCGTATCAAATCCTTGGATATTTCAGCTGAAACCTTCAAACTCTCCAATGACTTTGATGCGGAAGCATATTTCCATAACTACTATGGCGTTTTTTGTGATGAAAGAACAAAACCACAAAGAGTTATATTAAGAGCCAGCAAGGAGGAAAGGCCATATCTTAGAGACCTTCCCCTCCATCATTCTCAAGAGGAAATAAGCGTCACCCCCGACTATTCCGATTTTTCATATTATATCCACCCCTCTGATGACTTTATTGGCGAAATCCTGCGCAAGAAGGATCGTCTATACGTGGTTTCACCCAAAGACCTACAAGGTAAAATTCTTAAATCCATTAGGCAGATGGAACATAATTACAAAAAACGGAAAAAAGATTGATTCTGTACCACAATTTGAAACAACACCCTCCTATCTTTGCTTGCAAATAATACATTTTATATGCCATCCTTAATTGCTCATATTGCTCAAACAGAAGAAGTCGGCACTACGCTGAGGACACAATCTTTGGAAGATCATAATTATTGTGTCGGCAAATTGGCTTCACGGTTTGCAACCGGCTTTACCTGCGGAGAAGTCGCCCGAATTATGGGTATGCTTCATGACAAAGGAAAAGAACAGGTGGAATGGCAAAAATACATCCAAGGGCAACTGAAGATTGGACCACATCATGCTTATGTTGGAGCCAGTATTGCCCAAAAACAGTATCCTCAAATTGCTCCCTTAATTGCTCAACCTATTGCTGGTCACCATCGTGGGCTCTATGACTATTGTGATTATACGGAGGTAATAAAGAATGGTGTTCCTGATGATGTGACAATAGGAGAGAAGTTTTCTTTTACCTTTCCGAAGTTCCCCCAAATGGAACCCTACGATTATCATCATCTTGTGCGTATGATGTTCTCTTGTCTTGTGGATGCGGATAGTCTTGACACGGAATCTTTCATGAATCCAGAACAGGCAAAATTACGAGGTTGCCATACAACAATGGAAGAGCTGCTGGGTAAATTGGAAGGGTACTTACAAGAGTTAAGAATCAACGCACAAGACTCAGAGGTCAATCGCATAAGAAACTATGTTCAGGAACAGTGTGTTAATGGAAGCCAAGGCAATACGGGCTTTTATAGTTTAACAGTACCTACAGGGGGAGGCAAAACATTGGCATCGGTTCTATGGGCCTTGCATCATGCTGTTAGGAACCATCAACAGCGCATTGTCATTGCAATTCCTTATACCAGCATCATCGTTCAGACAGCATCAACATTGAAGAGGATTTTCGGCGATGAAAATGTGCTTGAACATCATTCAAATCTTGACCCAGAGGATATAAAAAACAGAGAACTGCGGGAGCGTTTGCAACTTGCTACTGAAAACTGGGATTATCCTATTATCGTGACAACCAATGTCCAACTATTTGAATCCCTTTTTAGCAATAAACGTTCTGACTGTCGTAAGTTGCATAACATTGTGAATA
>JAGDCW010000032.1 GCA_017958305.1 Bacteroidales bacterium
CCGCGGCCGTCGTCGTCGAAGTCGGTGTCGATATCGGGCAGGGAGATGCGGTCGGGGTTGAGGAAACGCTCGAACAGCAAATCGTATTTGATGGGGTCCACCTTGGTGATGCCCAGACAGTAGGCCACCACCGAACCTGCGGCCGATCCACGGCCCGGACCCACGGAAACGCCCAGCGAGCGGGCACCGGCGATAAAGTCCTGCACGATGAGGAAATAGCCCGGGAAGCCCATGTTCTTGATGGTGTTCAGCTCGAAATCGATGCGCTCCCTCAGCTCGTCGGTGATCTCGGGATAGAGCCGTTTGGCGCCTTCGTATGTGAGATGGCGCAGGTAGGCGTCCTGGTCCTCGAACTCGGGCGGTATCTGGTAGTCGGGCATGATGGGCTTGTGGTCGATGGAGTACTCCTCCACCTTGCCGGCTATCTCGAGGGTGTTTTCCAGGGCCTCGGGAATGTCTGCGAAGAGTTCGCTCATCTCGGCCGTGGTCTTGAACCACTCCTGCTTGGTGTAGGCCATCTTGGTGTAGTCGTTCACATCGTTGCCGGTGTTGACGCACAACAGGCGGTGATGGGCCTCCGCGTCGTCCTCGTTGACAAAATGCACGTCGTTGGTGCAGATGAGCTTGATATCGTATTTGCGGGCATACTCCACCAGGCGGGCATTGACCTCGACCTGCTTGGGATAAGTGTCCTGCGCCGCCTCGGGCACGGTGGGCTTGTGGCGTTGCAACTCCAGGTAGAAGTCGTCGCCGAAGAGGTTCTTGAACCACTGCACCGACTCTTCGGCCCGGTCCGGCTCACCTTTTAGAATATACTGCGGAATCTCGCCGCCCAGGCAGGCCGAGCAGCATATCAGCCCCTCGTGGTATTTCTCCAGGTCGGCATGGTCGGTACGCGGCGTATAGTACAGGCCGTCGGTCCAGGCCCGCGAGACGATCTTGATGAGGTTCTTGTAGCCCTGGTAGTTCTTGGCCAGCAGGATCAGGTGCCAGCCGCGGGCGTCCTCCTTGACCTCGCGGCGCTTGTTCTCCTTGCCGTGACGGGCCACGTACACCTCACAGCCGATGATGGGCTTGAGGGAGACTTCCGTCCCTTTCTCCTTCCACTTCTTGAGTGTTTTCTTGATGTAGTTGGTGAATTCTTTCACCCCGAACATGTTGCCGTGGTCGGTGATGGCGATGGCCGGCATGCCGTCCGCGATGGCCTTGTCGACCAAAGCCTGCACGGAAGCCTGTCCGTCGAGCACGGAATACTGCGTGTGAACATGTAGGTGAACAAAAGAACTCATATTGAGGCGGTTGTTTGGGTGGTAAATCCGGGCTTAAAGATAAGGAAAATTCCGGCGCCGTGACAGCCTTTCCAGCCCATACACATTAAGATTGCGTTAAATATTTTATTTGCCTAAGACTGAATGGGATATGCTCTCTTGGCAGATTGCGGGATTTTTTTTATTTTTGCTGCCAGAACCATTCCCGCATATGAAGAAACCCAGGCTCTACCCCGTCCACCGGGAAGGCATCTCGCTCATACTGCTGTCGGCCCTGCTCTTGGGAGGCGCCAGTGTTCTCTGTTTCCTGATGGCTGCCTCTTGGATAGCCTGGACCGTGCTGGGAATCTCCGTGGCGCTCCTGTGCTTTCTCGCCGCCTTCTTCCGCAACCCGGCCAACGTGGTCGAGGGCCTGTCCGAACAGGACATCCTCTCACCGGCCAACGGACGTGTCGTGGTGGTCGAGCCCGTCTATGAAGACCGCCTGCTCAAGGAGCAGCGCCTGCAGGTGTCCATCTTCATGCCTGTCACGGCCGTGCACTCCAACTGGTATCCCTTCAAGGGCACCGTCCTGCATGTCAGCCATCGCAAGGGGCGCTATCAGGCCGCCTACCTGCCCAAGTCGAGCCAGGAGAACGAATCGTCGAGCATACTCATCCAAGCCGCCTGCAACGGCCAGACCGTCCTGGTCAGGCAGATTGCCGGCGCCATGGCCCGCCGCATCGTCACCTATGCCCGCGAAGGGGTCGAGTGCGACACCAACACCCAACTGGGCTTCATCAAGTTCGGCTCGCGGGTGGACATGTTCTTTCCCATGGATGCCGTCGAGATGCTGGTCCAGCCGGGCGACCGCGTCAAAGGCAACCAGACGGTGATTGCCCGCTTCAAAACCCCGCAGTCATGATCCGCCGATACATTCCCGACACCCTAACCCTGTTTAACGCCCTGTGCGGCGCCATTGCCACGGCTTTCGCCTTCCAGGGCTGCTATCCGCAGGCTGCCGGTTTCATCATCCTGGCCGCGGTGTTCGACTTTCTCGACGGTTTTGCCGCCCGCCTGCTGCATGCCGGCTCCGAGATCGGCAAGCAGCTGGATTCGCTCAGCGACCTGGTCAGTTTCGGCCTGGCGCCTTCGGCCATGGTGTTCCACTTCATACAGGCGCATCAGCACGATTCAATGCTGGGAGCCGGCCTTTGGAGCTGGCTGTCGTTTGCCGCTTTCATCATGGTGGCCGCCTCGGCCCTGCGTCTGGCCCGTTTCAACCTGGATGAGCGCCAGACCAGCGAGTTCATCGGACTGCCCACCCCCGCCAACGCCATTTTCTGGGCCTTCGGCATCCTGGGCTTCCACCAGGCGGCCATCGATCCGCTGTGGATCCTGGCCGGAGTGCTGCTCTTCTCCTGGCTGCTGAACTGCCCCCTGCCCATGTTCTCGCTCAAGTTCAAGCATCTTCGCTGGGCGGGCAACCAATTGCGCTATATCTTCCTGGCCGGAGCCCTGGCCGCCGTCTGCCTGGCAGGCATTCGCGGACTGGCCGCCTGCATCGTCTGGTATATCCTCCTGTGCGTGTCGGCCCGTTGCCTTCGCTCCTGTCACAGTCAGTCTTGAGTCATGAAAAAGGGAAAGAAGAAAAAGCTGCTTGTCAAGCCCAAATCGCCGCTCAGGAACAAACGCATCGTCTTTGCGCTGAACGAGTGGGAATACGATGCCCTGACGGTTTACTGCAAACGCTACAAGATCCACAACCGTTCGAATTTCCTGCGCAAGACCGTCCTGGGCAAGGTTTCCCAGAAATTCGAGGAAGACTATCCGACACTTTTCTGACATGGACGACGAGAGATTCATGCGAGCCGCCCTGGCCGAGGCACAGGCTGCCTTCGACGACGGCGAGGTGCCGGTGGGGGCCGTGGTGGTCTGCCGCGAGAGGATCATCGCCCGCGCCCGCAACCTGACCGAACTGCTGCACGATGTCACCGCCCATGCCGAAATGCAGGCCATCACCTCGGCCAGCAACACCCTGGGAGGCAAATATCTGAAAGACTGCACCCTCTATGTCACGGTCGAGCCCTGCGTCATGTGCGCCGGGGCGCTGGGCTGGTCGCAGCTGAGCCGGCTGGTCTATGGGGCCGAAGACGAGAAAAGGGGCTACACCCGTTTTGCGCCCCGGGCCCTGCATCCCAAGACCGAAGTCACCGCCGGCGTGCTGGCCGACGAGTGCGCCGCCCTGATGACCCGCTTTTTCCAGCCCAGACGCTGATGGCAGAACACAACCGACTCGGACAGGCCGGGGAAGACCAGGCGGTCGCCCTGCTGCAGGAAAAAGGCTACGAAATCCTGGCCCGCAACTGGCATTCCAGCCACAAGGAGCTCGACATCGTGGCCCGCAACCGCGACTGGCTGGTCGTCGTCGAGGTCAAGACCCGCGGCAGCGAGGACTACGAGCAGCCCTGGCAGGCCGTCACGGCGCAGAAAATCCGCCGCATCGCCCAGGCCGCCCATCATTTTGTCAGGCAACGGGGCATCGACCTGCCCGTCCGCTTCGACATCATCTCCGTTGTCCGGCAGGGAAACGGCTTTCAATTGGAACACATCGAGGACGCCTACCCCGCCCCGCTCTCATAATGCCCCATGAACCGCA
>JAGDCW010000184.1 GCA_017958305.1 Bacteroidales bacterium
TCGATGTATTTCTTCTGGATATCATTCTCGGCCACTTCGCGGGCAGCTTCGAGGTGCTCGATGATGGTCTTGATGGCCGGGCCGTAGAGACCGTCGGCCCGCCAGGGCAGTTCGACGATCCTGCCGTCTTTCTTCACCAGCTTGCTGTTGAGGCCGTAGCTGATGGGGTGCGGATCGGCAGGGTCTTCCATCTTTGCATAGAAGTCGTTGACTTCCTGGGTCGTGACACCGTCATAAAAGTTCACGGCGGAAGCCTGTACGAGGTCCTTGTCCGTACCCTGGTACTGCAGGGTCGGGTAGAGGTCCGGATTGAAGATCACTTCGAGAAGACCGGCCGTACGTTCCGGGTCAGCGCCCACGGCTTGTGCCAGCGATGCGAAATAGTCGCGGCTGCAGCCGGGAAGGATCTTGTCATTGGCATAGTGATGATGAATGCCGTTGCTGAAGAAAACGCGTTTGGCATAGACCAGGAAGGCATCCCACGCTTCGCCCTTGCGCTCTCCTTGGTAATTCTCGAGGATATTCTCGAGCAGATGGCGGATTTCGAGGTTGTAGGCAAAGTTCTGGTCCCAAGTGATGTCACGGCCCGACTTGGCCGCTTCGCACAGATGATAGATATATTCCTTCTGCTGAAGGGTGAGGTCTTCCCAGCCGGGAACCTGGTAGCGGAGTACTTCGATGTCCGCGAATTCGTCGATGGAATACTTGAACTGGGGGTCTCCGGTCTTCGATCCGCAGGATGTCAGCACCAGGCCCAGTCCGCCGGCAATGATCATGGCTTTGATAAGTCTCATATAAAGGGTAGATATTATTGTGCTTGGCACGGTTTTGTTTGACAAAGATAGGGATTTTTCGTAGTATTGTATTTTGTTCTGAGGAATTGAGCCGTATGATGAAACGTATGATCCTCCTGTTGTGTGCGTTGTTGTGCCTGACGGCCTGCGACCGTGACGAGCGCCTGGCCAAGGACCGGCAGATGCTGCTGGTGTATTTTGCCGGCAACAACTCGCTCGCTGCCGAAGGTGCCAGCGACTACAACAGCATCAAGCAGAACTGGCTTCCGACCACCCGCGGCAGCGAAAAAGTAATGCTGGTCTTCCACCATTTCAAGGATGAAACGCCCGTATTGGTGCGCCTGTCCAAAGACCGCCGGGGCAACACGGTGGAAGACATCATCAAGGAATACCCCTTCGACACCCATTCCGCCGACGCCAGGACGCTCGAAACCGTACTGGCCGACGCCGAAGCGGCCTGGCCGTCCGCCCACCACGGCATCGTGCTCTGGTCGCACGGCAGCGGTTTCCTGCCGCCCGGCTACTACATCAATCCCCAGGAACGCGCCAAAGGCGATCCCGTATCGGAGGAGGCCGACCCTTATGCCTTCCTGGTCAAAGCGGGCGGCGACGGCCTCAAGAGTTTTGCCCAGGACGAAGAACAGAACATCGAGATGGACCTGATCGACCTGCGCAAAGCCCTCTCCCGCTTCCACTACGATTTCATCGCCTTCGACTGCTGCCTGATGGCCAATGTGGAACTGGCCTATGAACTGCGCAACACCTGCGACTACCTGATTTTCTCGCCCACGGAGATCATGTCCGACGGCTTCCCCTATGACGTAATGGTGCAGACCATTTTCAGCCAGCAGCCCGAAGCCGCCATGCGCAGCGTCGCCCAAAGCTTCATGGCCCACTACCGCTCCTTCTCCGGCGTGTATGCCTCCGCCACCATCAGCGTGGTCCGCACCGCCGGCATGCAGGCGCTGGCCAATGCCTGCCAGACGGTTTTCCGCAACCACCAGGACCAGATTCTCATGCTCGACCGGAGTCACGTACAGCCTTATTTCCGCTACAACAAGCACTGGTTCTACGACATCGACGACTTCGTGCAGCAGGTGGCCGACGACGGCGAGTACCAGGCGTTCAACCGGGCTCTCAACCAGGCCGTCATCTACCGTGACGCCACCGATTACTTCCTCGATCTGGAGATTTCACACTATTCGGGCCTCAGCATCTACATACCGAGGCGCGAATACACGGTGCTCAACAATTACTACAAGACCCTTGCCTGGAACCAGGCGACGGGACTGGTGCAGTAGGCTTTGTAATGGAGGCTATCTAATTAATTTATAGCTATTTATGCAAAATTGCCCTCCCCTTGCAGGGGGAGGGCAATTTCTAACAATCAGCTGATAATCAGCGGTTTCGTCTCCAAATACCGACAACCGCTATTTCTTGAAATAGCGATTGTAAAGACCCTCGAAGCCTTTGCCGTGGCGGGCTTCGTCTTTGGCCATCTCGTGGACGGAATCGTGGATGGCGTCGTAGCCCAGCTGTTTGGCGCGGGTAGCGATGGCTTTCTTTCCTTCGCAGGCACCGGCCTCGGCTTCCATGCGTTTTTTCAGGTTGGTCTTGGTATCCCATACCACTTCACCGAGCATCTCGGCGATACGGGCGGCATGGTCGGCCTCTTCGAAGGCATAGCGGCGGAACGCATCGGCCACTTCGGGATAGCCTTCGCGGTCGGCCTGACGGCTCATCGCCAGATACATGCCCACTTCGGAGCATTCGCCACGGAAGTGATCCTGCAGGCCCTGCCAGACCTCGGGGTCGCAACCATTGGCCACGCCGATTACGTGCTCGTCGACAAAGGTCAGACCGCCTTCGCTCTCGACGA
>JAGDCW010000033.1 GCA_017958305.1 Bacteroidales bacterium
CTATGTCGAAAGCGGCGTATTTGAATTTACCATTGGAGAGGAAACCAAAACCGTACGCGCCGGCGACATGCTCATGAAGGTACCCAATGTAGTCCACGGCTGCCGCTGTCTGGAAGACGGCATGCTGATAGACTGCTTCACACCGATGCGAAAAACTTTTCTGAAATAGGCACCTTCTATTTCCCTATCCGGTGCAAAAGATCGGCGGCTGATCGGCGGGCGTTTTCGATGATCTGCTCCTCGTAGGGCACCCGGCCGTTTTCCATCAGGATCCGGCCGTCGCAAATCACATAGTCGATGGCGCGGCTGTCGGCCGAATAGACCCAGTCGGACACAAAGTTGTAGCCGGGCACCAGCCGTTCGTTGGAAAGATTGACAATGAGTGCATCGGCCAGGCGGCCTTCTTCGATGATTCCGGCATCGATACCAAAAGCCCGGGCTCCACAGACAGTGGCCCAGCGCAAGGCTTCGTCGGCCTTGAGGGCCTCGGCCCCATAGGAGAGTTTGGCCAGCAGGGCGGCTGTCTTCATTTCCTCGTGCATGTCCAGGTTGTTGTTTGACGAGGTGCCGTCGGTGCCGAGAGCGACATGGAGTCCTTTTTCGATGGCGGCCTGGGCCGGGAAAGCACCCGAGGCCAGTTTCATGTTGGAACAGGGATTGTGGACCACAGTGGTGCCCGTCTCACGAAGGATGTCCATATCCTTGTCGCTGAGCCAGATGCCGTGGGCCACCACCGTCTTGGGACCGAGCACGCCCAAGTGGTGCAGCCAGGCCGTGGGGCTCATGCCGTGGGCGGAGAGGCAGTCGTCGTTTTCCTGCCGGGTCTCCGACAAATGGATATGCAGGCGCAGGTCCAGCTCGCGGGCCGTGTCGGCACAGCGGCGAAGCAGCTTTTCTCCCACGGTATAGATGGCATGGGGGGCTACCGTCCATTGGATACGGTCGCAGCCAGAACGGGAATTGCGCCGGCAGGCTTCGAAAAAGCCTTCGATGCGCTCGTCTGAGCGGGCCTCGATGAGCGTATCGGCCACGGCAGCTCGCAGGCCCATCTCCTCGACGGCTTCCATGCAGCGTTCCCAACCGAAATACATGTCGTTGAAAAAGACTGTCCCCGACTTGATCATCTCAAGCATGGCCAAGCGAACACCGTGATACATCATTTCGGTGGTCATGCGAGCCTCGGCCGGCCAGATGTGTTCGTTGAGCCATGTAAAGAGCGGCATGTCGTCGGCATAGCCGCGCAGCAGGGTCATGGCGGCGTGGGTGTGGCAATTGTAGAAGGGCGGCACCAGTTTGCGGCCGCTGCCGTTGATAACGCGCACACCTGCCTCCTGCACAGCTGATGCGATGCGGCTGTCATCCGAGCCGACCGGCGCGATGCGGGCCAGGCGCTGCCCTTCGATCAGCACGTCGCAGCGCTGCCCGTTGCAATCGATACTTTTGATGACCAAGCGGTTCATATCCCAAAGAAGCTTCGGACTACAGTCCTGGGTTCAGGACTGAGGGTTTAGAGTTTCTGGTACCAGCCCAGCGAGACGTTCAGTGAATTGCCCTCGCAAGGATCTTTATAGAAATTGCGGGCCATGAACACTCTCAGGCGCAAGCCGGAATCCATTTTGACCCTCATCGGCAGCAGACCGAAAAGCGCCATTTCCTGGGAGGCACCGCGCATTATCTTCAAATCAAGTTGGGCACCGGCCATCAGGCGAAGGGCATCCACGCTGGTTTCATCCAGCTCGGCGTTGATCAGCGAGCAGCCAGCCACACCGACCATGGGGGCCAACCTCAGATATTCGCCGTTATAGAGGGCATAGTCCAGGGTCAGACCGACCTGACCGGTCATCACATTGTCACCCATGATCCAAGGACCGTCGTGGACAAAGGGAGCGTCCAGCGCACCGAAGCCCATGCTGGCTTCCAATGTTGCTGTAAAGGCTTTGTAGCCAGCCGTCCCGCCAGCCCAAAATCCATGGGTCTGGGGCACGAAATCGTTCAAATCACCCAGGAAAAATTCTCCGGCATAACCCAGCACATAACCCAGGCTGAAACCATTTTCACCAACGGCAGATTCGGCCGACGAAAGACCTTGGGCCGACAGCTGGCCCACCAGCATCATGCTGCAAACCAATGCAGCCAAAACTTTCTTTTTCATTGCAGTATTCATTACCATATTATAATTATATCTATAATTCCGCTACATCAACCTGTAATAGAAAGCCACGGAAAAACCCAATGAATTGCCTGGTTCCAAAGGAGTATTGAAAAAATCACGAGCCACAAAAATCCGGAACTGAATACCGTATTCTGTCATCATCACATCATAAGGATTCGGAGTCATTGAGCGCCACAATTTCAAATCCGCCTGAACACCTGCCTCCAAACGAAAAGCATCGATTTCCGTATCCACATTGTCTCTTTCGTGAAGTTTGCTCAGAACATTATTATCAACGAATCCCGCTTCTATACCGAACATTGGTCCCACCCTCAGCCAAGGACCGTCATGGAGGGCATAACTCAACTCAAGCCCACCATGCCCGACTGTGAGGCCATCTCCTGCCACCCATGTCTCTCCGTCGTAAGAAAGGCCTTTCTTCAAGTAGCCACCGCTTCCAAGAGTTACTTCAAAAGTAGCCGTGAAACGCTTGTATCCAAAAGATAGGCCAATGATGCCGCCGTGCGACTGGGAGAAAAAGTCTGTCACTCCACCGTTGAAGAATTCTCCTGAATAGCCCACCACACCGCTGAATGAAAAACCAGTCATTATGGGATCATCAGGCACATCCCGTCCTATTTCCATAGATAGTTCCGCCAGACGCGAATCCAAGTTGCGTCCGTAGTCGGACACTGCCAAAGAGTCTTTGCCGCCATTGGTCAAGTCCTTAAACGACGAGACCTCGCTATGTGCCTTACGGTTATAGTAATCGGACAAATCAACCAGATTCTTCCCTTCACGATCGTAGGCAATCTGGAATTCCCGACGGTTGGCCTCATAGATATTGAACACAATCTGAAAATACTCCAATTTATCCGGAGTCATGGATCCTATGGTAATATACGAGACCAACTGATCCATATAGAGGCGGGAAACATAGCGTGTATATGTCAGATTGCCTTTTTTGACGGACTCCGGTGTTACTTCCCATTGAGTAGCGAGAACGCCACCTTCGGCTTCTTCGTTCATCCTCTTTTGGAAATCAGACCATACCAAGGGTCCTTCGTCCCAATATTTCTTACCGTAGTTCGAAGACGTGTTGCGCGACTGTGCCGTCTGGGCCATCAACGGGCCGGCCATCAGCAGACAGCAGGCCAATACACCAATTCTTGTAATCATCCGTTTCATAAGTTCTGTATTGATCATCTGTTATTTCAGTTCGCGGGCAATGAAGTGCCAGGACAGGGCCACGTTGATGGAATAACCACTCTCGGTGAGCGGGTTCGTGTCGGAGATTTTCTCCACAGTGGGCAGTTTGGTGCGGGCCACATAGCATCTCAAGCGCAAGGCTCTTTCTGTATAGACACGGTTGTAGTCGTAAAAGCCCAGGCGAATGCGATATTTCCAGTCAAGCATCACTCCGGCCAGCAGGCGGAAACCACCCATCTGATAAGGAATGTCTTCATAATCCAGATCATAGCGGCTGTTGAATGTGCCGTTCTCGATTATGCCGGCGCCTACCCCGGCCATGGGGGACAAACGCAGCCAGCGGCCTTCCCAGAGGGAATAGGCGGCTGCCAACTCCATATTGACGGCATTTACCCAGTCGTTGGCTTCCCAGGTATAGCTCTTATATTTGATGGCTTCTGGCTGGCGGCCGGCAAACAACATGGAGAAATCGGCCAACACCGAGAGTCTGTTATGATCAACCTCGACACCGAATCCCAGCCCGTGGACCGAAGCCGGCAGATAACCGTTCTCATCGTGAAGAAAGAACTCTCCGAAATAGCCGATATGTCCGCCCCAACCTATCTTCCCCAACTCATACTGAGGAGGAGTGGGTTCTGGTTCGCCGTAGGCCAGGTAGCCGTCGAGCATCTGCTCGTACTGGGCGATGACGGCCGTATCGCGGCCATAGTCGGAGGCTTGCTTGAATTGTTCGACAGCAGATTTGGCCCGTCGGAAATGAATGTCCCAAAGTTCGTCGGTATTATCCTTGGCAGGACTGTTTTCGTAGGCCATTTGGAAATAGCGCCGATGCAGTTCGTAGAGGTCGAAGATCACCTGCTCGTAGCGCAAGTGAGCCTCGGAGCGGGCATCCTCATAGACCCAGGAGGTGTAGCGGTTCATCGAGCAAAGTGAAAAAAGATGCTCGAAGCTGTAGTTGCCCTGGTCGATGGTCTCTGACCTCAGGGTCCAGACAACATCGATATCCGACCAGGCCGTCGACGAGAGGTTGGTCACCGTGCGGCGGGTGGTCAAAAAGTCGGACCACTCCAGGGGACCTTCGTCCCAGTATCTCTGCAGTCCCTCGATCTGTCCCCACACCGGTGCGACGGCCAGGATCAGCAGCGCCGTGATCGACAGGCAGAGTCTTTGTTTGCTCATCCAATCCATATTGATCGTGACAATCATTCGGGCAGTAAAAATAGCAAGATTGGAGCAAAGCCCCAAACAAGGGATGAAAAAA
>JAGDCW010000034.1 GCA_017958305.1 Bacteroidales bacterium
GGTCACCTGGACAGCCTCCGGGCCGTATTTTTCGTTGCCGCAGGCCCACAGCAGCATGGCTGCAAGACCCAGCAGGATAGCATATTTTTTCATAGCAATCGGATGATGAGGATTTTACTTCAAAGCATCGGTATAGTTGGTAGCGGCATCGGCCACCACCAGGACACGGTCGTCGTGCTCGGCGGCCGGCTCGTAGCTGAAGGTCTGCACCCCGTTGTCGAACTCGCCGATAAAGCTCAGGCTGCCATCGACGGGCGAATACCACCAAGCCGACTTCTTCTCGCCGCTGATCTTGGTCAGATCCAGGCAGATAGGCACAGCAGCATAATCATAGACCAAGATGTAGTCCTTGCCGCGAGTAGCCTGCAAATGCTGGTAGTGCGTGCCGTTTTCGGCAGCCAGCACCGACTGGTCGGGCACTCTCTCGAAATACGGGAAGGCCATGATGAGCTTCTTCAGGTACTGCATCTGCGAGAAGCCGGGGTTCTTGAGGGCGTCCTTCCAGTATTCGGTGGCACCGTAGGCACCGATGCCACTGCCCGAATGCATCTGCATGATGGAGTTGTTGCCGTAGGTGTGTCCAAAACTGCCGGCAAATACCGACCAGTAGGCATAACGGCGCACGTCATAATCCTTCCAGCGCGGCAGCGAATAATCGTGCAAGCCGTAAGGAATGCCCTCATAGCTGGGCTCTCCGTCGACGACCGGCTTCAAAGGCTGATAACTGCGAGCCATATCGACATAACGCCAGTTGTCCTCCTCGCAGGAGTCGGGCAGCAGTTCGCGGCGGCCGTTGCGACCACCCATGCCCATACTCTGGCCATAATTGCGGTGACCACTCTGGAACATGTTGAAATCCAGCCATTCGGCATCGTTAAACCAGATAGCCGACAAAGTCCTGCCAAAAGGATGGAAAGTCATCAGGTGGTGGTGGTCGATGGATTTGATGGTGCGGGCCAGGGTTTCCCAGACTTCGGTCTGCACATCGCCGTAGATGTCACCGCCGATGATCCAGACAATGTTGGGATCGTCCTTGTAGCGCTCGGCCAGGAAGGTGCCGTAGGCCTTGGCCTGCTCCACGTTCATGCGGCCGCTCTTGACCAGACCGCCCCAGATGCAGACCATGCCGATGTAGATGCCCTTCGAGGCAGCCGTCTCGATGATGTAGTCCATGTGGTCCCAATAGCCGTAGCTGCTGTCGCGGTTCACCTGCGTGAAATCGTAGCCGGCGGGATGGGACAGCTGGCGATAGACGTTGCGGGCGGGCACGCCGTTGATGGTCTGCACCTGCACCACGTTGAAACCGGCCACACGGCAGGCTTCCAGATAATATTCGGCATCCTCGCGGTCGAGGCGTTCGGGCAGCAACCAGCCCGTTTCACCCTGCCAGAAGAAAGGCTTGCCGTTCTCAAACTGCAGATAGCAGCCACTGGGGTCCACCTGAAGGCGTCCGTTGTCCCAGGGCAGTTCACTCTTTTTGGCACAGGCCGTCATGAGCAGCACGGCCAAGATACCTGTCATCCATTTACGCATAGTTGTAAGATTATAATTTGTTGATAGTTAATTATTTGTCAATATTTATCCGCCAATGGTGGCGACCGCTGCCCACTTCAAAGGCCTCCCCGCCTCCGGGCAATTGGACGCGGGCCGACGTGTTGGCCGGCAGGCTGAGCGTCATGTCGAACACATGGTCGGAAAGCAGTTTCCACTTGACGGCAACAGGGCCGTAGAGGGTGGCTGTCGAGCAATCCACCCACGTCATGTCGCCCAGCACCTGCGGACAGATGATGAGATGGCGACCGCCGGGACAGTCCGGATCGAGCCTGATGCCGCCCAGCGAACTGAAGAACCATTCGTCGATGGCTCCCAGCATGAAATGGTTCCAAGAAGCACCCTGACGAGGATCCCACTGCTCGGTGAGCGTGGTGGCGCCGAACTTGCGCTGGAAACCGTAGCCGGGCACCTCCTCGTGGTTGTGCATCTTGTACATCAGCTCGTTCTGCCCGTTGTCGGCCAGCACGCTGAACAGGTAGCGGTTGCCCACCTCGCCCGTGGTCAGGCGGTTGCCATGGGCCACGACATCGTCGATGAGATGCTGCATCACCGCGGCGCGATGACCTTCGGGCACCATGCCCATGAAGAGCGGTATCGCATAGGAAGCCTGGCTGCCGGTGGCATAGATGCTGCTGTCGGGGCGGAAGTATTTCTCGTGGAAAGCCTCACAGACAGCCTCGCCCAGGGCGGTATATCTTTCCACATCCTCCTGGTAGCCCAGCAGACGGGCCGTCTTGACCAGGAGCTGGATATCGTACCAGAGATGGGCCGTCCCGACAAAAGGCACGGGGGTGTTCTGGGCAAAACCGGGCCGGTTGGGACCGAAATCGTACCAGTCGCCCAAGCCCTGCATGACGATGTGGTTGTCGGAGCTGTTCTCCAGATAATCGACATAGGCCCGCATCATGGGATAGTAACGACGCAGCGGCTCTGTATCGCCGAAGAACTGGTAATACATATAAGGTACGATCACCGACGAACTGCCCCACTCGGGCGAATCGTTCCAGGTGCGGCCGAACTCGGTGTACATCGGCGCGGTGGTCGGCACCAGGCCGTCGGCATACTGGGCGTCGGCCATGTCCTGCATCACCTTGGGCCACAGGCGGCTCAGGTCGTAGTTGTAGAGCAACTGGGCCCCGTTGAGGTGGACCTGTTCGAGCCAGCCCAGTTTCTCGCGCTGGGGGCAGTCGGTGAAGACAGCCTGCATGTTGCTGCGCACAGCCATCTGGATCAGGCGGTGCACATCGTTGAAAATGTCGTTGGACGAGGCAAAATGCCCGTTGACCGTCGCCGAATTGTAGATGAAGCACGACTGTATCTTCTCGATGACGGGCAGGCCGTCGGGATTGGGCTCACCCTTGAGGACGGCCCCTTCGAGGCGGATATAGCGGAAACCGTAATAGGAGAAACGAGGATGCCAGGTCTCCGGCCCCCCGCCCTTGAGCGTGTATTCATAATAGTGCGGGCTGCCGCTCTGGCTCTGGCTCACCACGCTGTCGCGGCCCAGCGACTCGCCCACCACCAGGCGGAAACGGTCGCCCCGCTTGCCCCGGACGGTAAACTGGGGGAACCCGGCCAGGTTCTGCCCCATGTCGAGCACACAAACCCGCCGGCCCTCCTCCTGGGGCTGGCCGCGGCGACGCTCTGCCTGCAAGGTCTTGTACCAATAGGACTGGACATCGTAGCGCTGGGCAATGCGGACACCGGGAGCCGTCTGGGGCCGGAGCTGTCCCTTGGGCGCTTCCTGCACCACCACCGGGCGCCAATCTGAGGCCTCATAGCCATAGCAGTCCCAGCCGGGCTGCTCGCGGGTGGCATCGTAATCCTCGCCGCCATAGATGCAGTTGAAGGTGACGGGGCTGAAATCGTAGCGCCACTGGGCGTCGGAGCAGATATCCTCCTGCGTGCCGTCTTCGTAGCTCAGGTGCAGGCGCAGCAGCAAGGTGGGCGGGCCGAAGCTCACCAGCAGCTTGCGGTAGCGGCCGCCCTGCACGTTGAAAAAGCCGTTGCCCAGCATCACGCCAATGGCATTGCGCGACTTCAGGGCGGAAGTCACGTCATAGACGTTGTAATAGACGGTCTTGTCGTAGTCGCTCCACAGGGGGGCGAACTCCTCGCCGCCTATCTTTTTGCCGTTGATGGTCAGTTCGTAGTGCCCCAAGCCGGAGACATAGACCACCGCCTCGCGCAGGCCCTTTTTCACTTCGAAATCGCGGCGCAGCAGGATGCTTTTGCGCGAGAGCGTGTCGGTCTGGGCCCAAGCCGTCTTCATGGCCTGGTTGCGGTTGACCGTGTTGCCTTCGTAGCCGCGGCCCTCGGGCAGACGGCTGTCGCTGCGGGTGATGGCTCCGATCCAGCAAGCCTGTTCGAGCCAACTGTTGTCGGGCGCCAGACGGAAATAGGCCGGACGGCTCCAGGCGGAAGCCCTGCCCTTGTCGTCCCAGACACGCACCTTCCAACAATAGGCTCCCAGGGGCTGCAAAGGCTCACCCCCGTAAGACACCAGCTGGCTTTGGCCGCTTTCCACCCGACCGCTCTGCCAGCAGACAAGGCCCTCCTGGTCGCAAACCTCGATTTCGTAGGCCGACTGCCGCCAGTCTTGGGCAGAGGCGGCTATCTGCCATCCCAGCCTGGGCTGGGCGGTGGCCAGGGCCATGGGGCACTCATCATATTCGGCCGTCAGACGAACCGGTTTCACGCCGCCACTGCAGCCGCATAACATCCACAGGCAAACCGCCACAGATGCCAATCCCAAAAAGTTTCCTCTACTTAAAGCCATAACGTAATATCCTATATTTTAAAAGGCGGCCGCCACTTTCATGACGGCCGCCCTTTTATCATTGTTCAACTCAGAGGCTGAATGCTGACTGCTAATAGATGTTTTCGGTCTCCAACTGCGAAGTGGGCATGAATTCCAGGAAGTCGTAACCGAAATAGCGGTAGGCGCCGGGGTTGTTCACACCTTCACCGTTGCGGTTCTCACCCACCAGCTTGACGCGGATGGTGTGCTGGATACCTTCGTTGAAGTAGTAGCGGCCCAGGATGCGGCGGCAGCTCTTGCGGTCTTCGCGGCTGGAGTTGGCGCTGCCCACCATGGTGAAGGCATCGGGGAATTTCATCCAGCCACGGTTGCGCATGTCCTTGTCGTTGTCGTTGGGCAGACCGTTGCGACGCAGTTCGGGCCATGCTTCCTGACCTTGGTAGGTCTCGTGCTGGTCGATGACGAAGCCCAGGGCCGATTCCAGGTATTCAGCCTGCTTGCCCCAGCCCAGGTCGAGCGGAATGCCGACCGGCAGACCATCGACATACAACTGGTAGATGCCGTAGCCGCGGAACTTGGTACCGATGCGGATTTCCCAGGTGCCGGCAGGGATCGGAGGCAGGTTGTGCGTGAAGTCGCACTCGCCATAGACGTAGAACATACCGCCCTGATACTGTACCGAACCGTTGGAAATCTTGGGGTTGTACATCTTGGTATCGTCGTCGTTGTAGATGAAGTTCTTGAGGAATCCCGTCGGATAGTACATCTCCACGTCGCCCATGCTGCTGCTGCGTTCCAACGGACGCAGACGCTTGGTCATCATTTCGGGGCAGCAGGAATAGGCGTCGATACGCAGACGCTTGTTGAGCACCGTGTTGACCACATCCTGGTCGTACACCAGGATACCGTCGATGGGATGGCAGTAGCCGTTCAGGCAGTTGGTGCTGCCGGGCAGCATCGAGATGTAGCGGAGAGGCGTCTTGCCGTCGTCGGCCAGCACCACATTGAACGTCGTCTCGTTGTTCAGGATGGCATAGCGCGAAATCTCCACCATGTTGTAGGGAGCCATCGTGGAATAATACTCCATGACCGGCAGTTCGATGGGCTCGTCGCGCCAGGAGGCCGTATGGTCGGCCGGCTCGGTGTGGACGTTGAAATACATCAGCTCGTTGCGGGCAGCGGCAAACTCGACCAGATGGTAGGCCACGAAACGGTTCAGGCTGTTGTTGGGGTCGGTGATGTCGGTGATGCCGGCATACTGGGGATATACGGGATCGTAAACGCTCTTGGCATAAGCCGTCAAGGCTTCCAGCGTCGTATCGACACCGTTCAGCAGATAGATGGAGTCGGGTTCGACAAAGGCCGTGAAACCATAGAGGCGCTCGTCGGGCGTGGCATTGGTGTTCTTGCCGTCGCGGCCCAGGAAGCCCTTCGGCTGCTTGTAGTTGTCGTCCTTGTAGAGCAGCAGCTTGTCACTGATGCCCGTGGCATACAGAGCCTTGGAGAAAAGTTTGTAGCGACCGTCGCCGGAGATAAGCTCGGGCAGCAGGAAGTTGGAGGGAACCAGCACCTGGTCGATGACATGGATCACACCGTTGTGCAGTTCCTGGTCGCGCAGCAGGATGCGGGCCCGGTTGTCGACCATGATGTAGCCGGTTTCCAGCATCGTGGCGAAAGAAACCTCGATGTAACGGGCCATCATGTTCTTGTCACCGATACGGCCTTCGGGGAAATCGGTGGTCATGTAGGCCTTCTGCGTGTCGGCGTTGGGCGTTTCGATGAGCTGGTAGAAGCACATCTCCTGCAAAATCCTGAAACGCGACGGGTTGGCAGCCAGGAAAGTTTTCATCGACGTGGCACCCGAGTCGGCGTAGTAGGCCCGCATGGCGTCGTTGTTGGGTGTGAAGCAGGTGTAGGTGCCGTAGGTGGAGAGCAGGTCGATGACACCGGTCGTGTCCAGGGCCTGGCAGAACTCGCTGAAGTCGGGATTGGACCGCAGGAAGGAAGCGATGGTCTCACCCGTGAAAGTGTAGTAGGCGCTGCCCACGTTCTCACTGTCCATGATGATACCGTCGAACATCTCGCAAGACGGCCAGAAAAGCATACCACCCAGAAACATCAGGGAGAGCACTAAATCGTTACAGATTTTTCCGCGCAAAAGTCTTTTCATACTATGCTAATTATCAATATTTTACAAAATCATTCGCTTCTATCTGCCCTGAAAGGCCGACAAAAGACACAACCGACTGCAATTTTAAGTCTTTTTTCCGTATTTCGCCCGTTAAAAAACAATAAAGCGCCCACAAAAAACGCAATCAACCCAATCAGTTCATTATCAACTCATAAGCCCCGATATCAGGCGCATCGTCCGAGAGACGGGAGTTGCCGTCCATATCCAAAGGATATAGGGCCGAGACGGAAGCGTCGGCCCTACCCGCCGCCGGGGATTGCTCCCTGAGCCGGAAATCGTAGCGCCAATTGGTGCCCGTGCTGACGAAAAGTGGATCCTCGTTGTAGATCGTCGAGGCCGACACCTCCTGGGGCAGGGCGTCGGGGCAGCGCAGCAGGCAGTGGTCGAACCACAGGCCGTGGCCATAGTCTTCCAGCAGGCCGAAACCCACCTCCGTGGCACGGCTGCCATAGACAATCGAGTTCTGCATCACAAAAGTGTCGAGCGGACAGGGGTCCACCTGCTGCTTGTCATCGACCGTGAAATTGACCACGACCAGCGCCGGCTCGTCGCCGCGGGAAACCAGCCGCTGATAGTTGGCCACCGTGCAATGGACCAGCCTCACATCCCCGCCCAGGACGGCCACCGTATAGGAGCCGCTGTTGGCCAGGACGCAGTTGTCGGCCCTCACCTTCGAACTAATACAGTACAAGCTGGAATACAGCATATTAAATACCTCCGAATGGGACATCTCGAGTTTTAGGGTCTCCTCATTCGCATCCGACTCGCAAACCACTCCGTAGCAGGCACCGCGGATGCTCGCATGCTTGATCACATTGCCCCTGCTTTGCGGTCCGAGATAGACGCCGTACCACTGTCCGGGATAATATTCGTAGGGGAAATCCTCGAAGGCCATGTCCAAGCGGTCGCCGCGCAACACCACCGGCTCGGCGGCCGTCCCCTCGGCTTTGAGGCAGCCGTCCACCAGCAGCACCGCATCGTCGTGGAAGAAGAGCCGCGTGCCGGCCGCCAGGCGGAGACAGGCCCCCTGCCCCACCACCAGGCTGTCGTACACGACAATGGGCAAGGCCGGCGAAAGCAGCGTGTCGGACACGATGCGCCGTCCCTGCCAACGCAGGGCGTCCCAGGCCCAGGCCTCCAGGGCGATCTGCCGGCAAGAGCCCGCCTGATGGAACTCTATGTCGTCGGCGATCTTCACCGGGGTGCCCGAACCTTGCTCGGGAGGCGTCAGCGCCACAAACAGGAACATACTGTCGAGAGGCGGGATCTCCACCTGTCGCAGCACCCCGCCCCCTCTGGCGTCCAGACTGATGCGGAAGCCGCTCTGCCCGCCCGAGCGCAAGCGCACGGAATCCAGCACCAGGGGACGGGAAGAGGCGTTATAGACCCTGAGCCAGGCCGTGGTGGAAGGCAGCCCCGAAAACAGGGTATCGAAGCGCAGGGTGTCGGTCGAAAAACGCAAAGGTCCCTCCCCTGCCGGAAAAACCGGCGACTGCCTCTCACAGGAAAGGACAGTCGTCAGCAGCAGGAGCGAAAGCACGTACAGGACAATGCGTCTTTCTTTCATGCAAGTTGTCGGAAAAGACTACATCTTGGCCAGGACAGCCAGCAGGAAGCGCCAGATGCTGTCGACCGAAGGCACATAGAGCTTTTCGTCGGGCGAGTGCACACCGCGCATCGTCGGGCCGATGGAGACCATGTCCCAGTCGGGATATTTCTCCAGGAACAGGCCGCATTCCAGACCGGCGTGGATGGCATAGATCACCGGATCCTCGCCGAAGAGTTCCTTGTGGACCTCCACCATGAGCTTGAGCAGGGGCGAATCGGCATTCGGCGTCCAGCCGGGATAGCCTTCGGTGTGCTCGGTCTTCATGCCGGCCAGCTCGAAGATGGCCTGCACGCGGCCCACGACATCCAGCTTGCTCGACTCGATGGAGCTGCGCTGCGAAGTGACGATGGTCCACTCCTTGTCCTTGCCCACGGTGGGCTTGACCGAAGCCAGGTTGGTCGAAGTGTCGACCTGGTCGGGCATGTCCTTGTTCATGCGGATGACGGCGTTGGGGCAGGCATACATCGAAGCGATGAAGCGGTCGGCATCGGCCTTTTTCAGCACCTCGGCGGGAGCCTCGACCGTCTCGAGCGTCAGTTTGAGGCCGGCTTCGATCTGGCCGAATTCGGCCTTCAGGGCAGCCTCGTAGAGGTTGACGCGCACGCGCAGGTCTTCCTTGGAAGCGAAGGGCACGCCGGCGATGAAATAAGCCTCGCGGGGGATGGCGTTGCTCAGGCCGCCGCCCACGAAGGAGGCCAGGCACAGGGGCATTTCCTTGGCCGTCTCATAGAAGAAGCGCACCAGCAGCTGGTTGGCGTTGCCGCGGCCCAGGTTGATGTCCGAGCCGGAATGGCCGCCGTTCAGGCCGTTGATGGTGAGTTTGAAGAAATAGGAACCAGCCGGAGCCTTTTCCGTTTCGTAGGCGAAATGGGCCAGGGTGTTGATACCGCCGGCACAGCCGATGCAGATCCAGTGGTCGTCCTCGCTGTCGAGGTTGATCAAGGTCTTGCCCTTGAGCAGACCGGGTTCGATATTGGATGCGCCCACCAGTCCGACTTCCTCATCGACCGTGAAGAGGCATTCGACCGGACCGTGCTTGATGTCGTCGGCGGCCAGCAGGGCCAGCGACATGGCGATGGCGATGCCGTTGTCGGCGCCCAGCGTGGTGCCGCGGGCCTTCATCCAGTCGCCATCGACATAGTAGTCGATCGGATCTTTCTCGAAATCGTGCTTGACATCGCCGTTTTTCTCACAGACCATGTCCATGTGTCCCTGCAGGATCACCGGACGGGCACCCTCCATGCCGGGCGTGGCCGGTTTGCGGATGATGACGTTGCCGGCCTTGTCGTGGATGCTCTCCAGACCATGGCTCTTGGCGAAATCCAGCAGCCACTGCTGGACGGCCTGCGTTTTGAAGGAAGGACGGGGAACCTTGCAGAGTTCCTGAAAATAATACCACACCGAAGCGGGCTGCAATGCTTGATTCTTTTCCATAACAGTATCGTTGGTTTGTTTACAATCGTAGCGACAAATTTATAGAGACCTTTTCAGACCGCCAAAAAAATCGCACTGTCGTAGCGCAATTTTATATGGTTACAGCGCCACATTGGTGCAAATCTCGTACCTTTACCCCCGAATCACTACTGATAAATACCGACCTCTAACACAACATCTATGAAACAAGCCATCAACACCCCGCAGGCACCGGCCGCCATCGGCCCGTACAGCCAAGCCGTCCAAGTAGGAAACCTGGTCTTCACATCCGGACAAATCCCCATCGACCCCGCCACCGGCACACTGGTCCAGGGCGGCATCAAAGAGCAGACCCGCCGCTCCCTGGCCAATGTCAAAGCCATCCTGGAAGCAGCCGGCCTCAGCATGGACAAGGTAGTGAAAACCACCGTATATATGGCCGACATGAACCACTTTGTCGACATGAACGCAGTCTATGCCGAGTATTTCTCAGATCCCTGCCCCGCCCGTTCTGCCGTAGCCGTCAAAACCCTGCCCAAGGGCGCATTGGTCGAGGTCGAAGTCGTAGCTGCCCAATAAGCCTTTGGCGCAACAATGGAGACGATCGAAACCGATAGATTAAGGTTCAGACCGTGGAGGGAGTCCGACGCAGAAGACCTGTTCAGATGGGCCTCAGACCCCGACATCGGCGAGCGGGCCGGCTGGCCTCCCCACCAGACGATAGACGACAGCCTGGCGGTGATCAGGACCATCTTCTCCAACGACCATACCTGGGCGCTGGAGCTTAAGCAGAGCGGCCACGTCATAGGATGCATGGGCTATTACCCCTATGGCGAGAGCAATATCGAGATCGGAGAGCACGACGCCGAAGTGGGCTACTGGATCGCCAAGCCCTGGTGGAACCAAGGACTTTGCACCGAGGCCCTGCACGCCATGATCGACTACTGTTTCGACGAAAAAGAATTCGACACCCTCTGGGCCGACTGCTTCGTGGACAATCCCGCCTCGGGCCGAGTCATGGAGAAATGCGGATTTCGCGACACAGGCCGCACCAACCTGCTCAGCCGGCTCTACCACAGTCAATCCCGGCCCGTCAAGATCTACTCATGTCAAAGATAACGAGTGTTTTCAATCCCCTTCCAAGACACCTTGCCAACTGGGGCTCACAGTCTCACTCCTGCCGGGTCGATGCTGCAGCCAACGCCAGCGCCTTGGCGTCCAAACGGAAGACCGTCCATTCCTTCATGGGCACAGCGCCAAGAGAAAGATAGAAGTCGATGCTGGGCCGGTTCCAGTTCAGGCAGCTCCACTCCATCCGTCCGCACTGCCGTTCGTGAGCCAAAGCCGCCAGATGCAACAACAGCGCCTTGCCGTAGCCTTGACCGCGATACTCGGGCCATACGAACAGATCCTCGAGATACAAGCCCGAATGGCCGATGAATGTCGAGAAATTGAAGAAATACAGCGCAAAGCCCACTTCCTTGCCATCCACCACGGCAAACACAGCCTCCGCCCGGTGACGGTCGAACATCTCAGCCTCGAGCGTCCCGGCTTTGGCCACCACCTGGTCTTCCATCTTCTCGTACTTGGCGATGCCCCTGATAAACTTCAGCAGCAAGCCGACATCCCGGCGTTCCGCCTGGCGGATGGTGAAATTCGTCTTAATCTTCATCGTTCTCTTCTTCAATAGCTAGAGCTTTTTTTTAATGACAGCCGGGAGATCACAATGTACTCTGCGCACTCCCCAAAACAACTGCAACAACTGCAACAACTGCAACGCAGCGTCTCAGAAGAGGCGACGGGCTTCTTTGGTGAGGAAGGGCTTCAACACAGAGAGCGGCACGACCACCTGCCCCACCGAGTGGCCTCCTGTGGGCCAGACTATCCTGCAGCTGTCGGCATCATCACCAACAATGCCAACAAGCCAAAAACCAAAAATCTTTTATGTCGCATAGTCTCCTTTTTCGCCTGCAAAGATGTAAAACCTTCCCAAAAAATGGAAGACATCACCCATTATTTCTTCACGGGCACAGCGACAAGAGACCGCCGATTTTTTTGTCCGGCCCCAGAAAAGCCTTTTCGGGATTGGTACCCGAGCGCTTCATCGACGACTATTGCATAAACGGGCCGCAGGGACATTTCAAAAGCATCAAACTGGACCGCAGCCTGGTGGAATGGCGAGTCAATATAAATGAACCGCATTGCTGTGTCATTTAATCTTGAAATAGTCCAAAAGTGACTTGTACTTGTCCTGGGCGGTAAGACAGGTATCGATCAGATAACCGTTTATGTGACCCCATTCGTTGAGCCCACGGTAATAGAACAGTTTCAGCTCTTCGGTGATAATGAAAGGGACTATTCCGTTGGCCAGGCATTCCTTGAACATGATGAGTCGTCCCACACGGCCATTTCCGTCCTGGAATGGATGAATCAGTTCAAAACGCTGATGCAAATCAATAATATCCTCCAGCTATCGGCAAATAATTAATTAGAGAATGTCACAAACGGACCGCATCCCTGTTGTAGAGGGTTTGCCAATCTTGTGGATTGTGTTCTCAGATTTCAAAGTCCAAGCAAGAGCGCTGGACGGTATAGGGGCGGACTCTTGTGTTGGCCACGGCCACATGTGCCGGATGCTTGGCGTAGGCTTTGAGCGCCTCCTCGCTTTCGAGCGTGCTGTCCAGCATCACATCGGCGTTTGATGAAGCCAGACGGCCATCAATCCGCACCTTGACATCCATCAGTCCGGGCACCTTGCCCACCAGGCCTTCCAAACCTTCCTTTATACCAGCCTTTACGGCCTTCTTCTCATCGTCCGACAACTCCGGATTCAATGTCCACAAAATAATATGCTTTACCATAACTGTATTTAGTTCGTTTTTATCTTGCCCGCAAAGTCGTACAGCTCATCGCCATTTCGAAATCAGACAAAGATAGTGAAATAATTCCGGCTGCCGAAACGTGAATTCTAATCAGGAGAGCAACAACTGCCGTCGCAACGCTACGGGAGCGGATATTAAGTTTTGTGTATCATATCAGCAGCTCTTTCACATCCAAGTTCACCTTCTTCACCCATGAAGCCACCACTCCATTGTGTAGTAGCAACATTCCACGAAATACAGTTCAGCGCACCACCCTTGCGAACAGTTTCTAAAGCAGGCACTCCTATCACCTTGCAGCGCGGCATAGCATCCATTATCTGCTGTAGTGCCTGTTCGTCTTCTGGAATTCCTAATTGTGGTACTAAAACCAGGTTGCCTATCTGCAAGAAGTTAATGTATGCCCAACTGCGTTCATGTTTACGTTTCACATTATACATTA
>JAGDCW010000035.1 GCA_017958305.1 Bacteroidales bacterium
AAACACAAGACTCAGCGTAGCCATCCAGGGCGTACCTGGAGCATTTCATGAAATTGCGGCCAAGAACTATTTCGGTCCCGACATAGAAACGGTCAATTGCGACCAGTTCAAAGACCTGTTCAGGGTGGTGGAACACCAGCAGGCCGACTACGGCATTGTCGCCATCGAAAACACCATTGCCGGCAGCATCCTGGAGAACTACCTGTTGCTAAGACGCTCCAAATTGAAAGTGATCGGCGAAATCAGCCTGCATATTACGCAGAACCTGATGGCCCTGCCCGGTACCCGGATCGAAGACATCACCGAAGTCTATTCCCACCCGATCGCCATCCAGCAGAGCAAGGACTTCCTGGACGCCTATCCCCATATGAAACTGATCAACTGGTCGGATACGGCCTCAAGCGCGCAGAAAATAGCCGAGGAGCATCTGACGCATGCCGCTGCCATTGCCAGCGACTATGCCGCCCGGCTCTACGGATTGGAAATTCTGGCTCCCAACATACAGACCCACAAACAGAATTTCACCCGTTTCCTGGTCTTGAGCCGTTCGGCGGTGGAAAACCCGTCCAACGACAAGGCATCTCTCTGCTTCGAACTGACCCACCAGCCGGGTTCGCTGGTCGATGTGCTGGCCGCCTTCAAGCAGCACGACATCAACCTGACCAAGATCCAGTCGCTGCCGATACTGGGCAGCCCCTTCCAGTATGCCTTCTATGTGGACTTGGAATGGACGGAGCGCGGCAAGTTCGACCGGGCCATCGCCAAGGTGCTGAACTTGGTGTCCAACCTGTCGGTGCTGGGTGAGTACCAGCGCGATCCGCAGAAGTTCTGACCCCGTATCGGTAACACTGGCCTGTGACTTTTTGTCAGCCACCTGGCGGCCGTCCTCCGCTTCATGGCTGAATAATTGGCAGAGATGAGCGATGCAACTCTGCCAGGCCGCTTTGGCACGATTTTGGATAGGAAAAGGGGCGTTCTTGAGAAAACAAGGAATCAATTAATTTATAAAACTCTACTATTATGACACTTAAACCATTATCAGATCGCGTACTGGTCAAGCCGGTCGCAGCAGAACAGAAAACCGCAGGTGGTATCATCATTCCCGATTCAGCGAAGGAAAAACCGCTGAAGGGCGAAGTTGTGGCAGTAGGCCCCGGCACCAAGGACGAGGCCATGCAGCTGAGCGTCGGCAACGAAGTCCTGTTTGGCAAGTATGCCGGCACGGAAGTCGAGCTGGACGGCGAGAAATTCCTGATTATGCGTCAGTCCGATGTCCTGGCCATCCTGGGATAATCAAGGCGACAAACAATTCTGAACAATAACATTAAACACATAAGACTATGGCAAAAGAAATCAAATTCAATATCGAAGCCCGCGACATGCTCAAGAGCGGTGTCGATCAGCTGGCTGATGCAGTGAAGGTGACCCTGGGACCGAAAGGCCGCAATGTGATTATCGAGAAGAAATTCGGTGCTCCGCAGATTACCAAGGACGGTGTGACCGTGGCCAAGGAAATCGAATTGGACGACAAGTACGAAGACATGGGTGCCAAGCTGGTGAAGGAAGTCGCTTCCAAGACCGGTGACGATGCCGGTGACGGCACGACCACCGCTACCGTGCTGGCCCAGGCTATCGTGGGTGAAGGACTGAAGAATGTCACTGCCGGTGCCAACCCCATGGAACTCAAACGCGGTATCGACAAGGCTGTGGCCGGCGTAGTGGCCAGCATCAAGGCCCAGTCGCAGGAAGTCGGCGACGATTTCGAGAAAATCGAGCAGGTGGCCAAGATCTCTGCCAACAACGATTCCGAGATCGGTCATCTGATTGCCGAGGCCATGAAGAAAGTCAAGAAAGAAGGTGTCATCACCATCGAGGAGGCCAAAGGCACCGATACCTATATCGACGTGGTCGAAGGCATGCAGTTCGACCGCGGCTATCTGTCGCCTTATTTTGTGACCAATACTGAGAAGATGGAAGCCGAGATGGAGAATCCCTATGTCTTGATCCACGACAAGAAAATCTCCAACCTCAAGGAAATGCTGCCTATTCTGGAAGCTGCCGCCCAGAGCGGCCGTCCTCTGCTGATCATTGCCGAGGATATCGACGGTGAGGCTCTGACCACCCTCGTGGTGAACCGGCTGCGCGGCGGTCTGAAGATTTGCGCCGTCAAGGCTCCTGGCTTTGGCGACCGTCGTAAGGAAATGCTGCAGGATATCGCCGTCCTGACCGGTGGCATGGTCATCACCGAAGAGCAGGGCATCCAGCTCGAATCGGCCACGCTCGACATGCTGGGCCGCGCCGAGAAGATCACGGTCAACAAAGACAACACGACCATCGTCAACGGTCTGGGCAAGAAAGAAGCTATCGCCGACCGTGTGGCCCAGATCAAATCGCAGATTGCCATCACCACTTCCGATTACGACCGCGAGAAGCTGCAGGAACGCCTGGCCAAACTGTCGGGCGGTGTAGCCGTGCTCTACGTGGGTGCTCCCTCTGAAGTGGAAATGAAAGAAAAGAAAGACCGTGTCGATGACGCTTTGAGCGCCACCCGTGCCGCCATCGAAGAGGGTATCGTCCCCGGCGGCGGTGTCGCCTATATCCGTGCCCTGGAAGCCATCAAGGACCTGAAGGGTGACAACGAAGAAGAGGACCTGGGTATCA
>JAGDCW010000001.1 GCA_017958305.1 Bacteroidales bacterium
AGCGCAATGCCGAGCTTGATCGAGCATTGCCGAGGCGAGGAAATCACTGCAGGATTGCGCAGCAAGACTGAAAATAACTAAAAAAGGCCTGTGACATCGTGTCACAGGCCTTTTTGTTTATTGCAGGCTTGCCCCGGGGGGCGCCACGATTACAGGTGACGCTTCAGGAATTCCAGGTAGTAGTCCCAGTCTTGGGGCAGGACGCCGTGCTTGCCGTCGTGCATCACATAGCCCAAGGTGGTGTAATAGGGCTGTTCAACAGCCGGGAATTCATCGCTCTCCGGCACATCCTTGCCCAACAGACGATAGACGGCCTTGGCTTCGACCAGCGACAGCCACTCACCCTTGGGATCGGACCAGTTGTCGGTGATACCGGTCTGCAGCAACAGCGGACGGGGCGCGATGAGAGCCACCAGCATGTGGGCATCGACCGGCATTTCATGCACTTTGTCGCCCCAGTAGGCATACTTGGGACAGAACTGGTAGGGGAAGCGGGATTCGGCCGTCAAATGGGCCACCGTCTCGCCCCAGTTGCGACGGCTCATGGCAGCACCGCCCTCACCCGAGCAGCTCGGAATGACCACGGCGATACGCGGCTCGATGGCACCGGTCCAGATGGTGGTCTTGCCCAGGCGGGAGCAACCGGTCAGGGCGATGCGCTTGGCGTCCACATCGGGATCCTTCTCAAAATAGTCCATCACATAGCTCACACCATAGGCCCAGGCGCTGATGCTGCCCCAGTCGTCGGAAGCACGCGGGGCGCCTTTCTTGTGATACAGGCCGCGGATGCCGAGTTCGTTGTTGTCTTGGAAGTCGGGCGTGATGTCCGTGTAGCAGAGCGTAGCAAAGCCATAACCGGCTTCCAGGAACTTCTGGATGGTAGCACTCATACCGAACCCGCCGGCACGGTTGTTCTGATTGGTTCGACGCTCAGCCTGGGCGGCCTGGGCCTGACGGGCCTGTGCAGCCCGGGCCATCCGTGCAGAATCCGAACTCTGTCCCATCGGGCGGCTACCCATTCCCATCGACATAGCAGGAATATCCATCAGCTTGCCGGTTTCCCGGTCCCAACGGTGACCCGGTTTCAGGCCGGGTTCCATGATCGAGAAATTGTTCTGGAAGAAACTCAGGTTGAGCAGCAGCGGACTGGCTCCCTTGGCATTCTTGGGCAGATAGATGAGTACATCGACGCGCGGGCCCTCGTTGTCGTCGCAGAAATAAAGGGTCACCTGCTTGCGGATAGCCATTCCGCCCAAACCTTCGTCTTCCTGTATGTCGTAGCGAAGTTTGGGCTTGCCCACCGGCCAGCGGCCGTATTCGTTGTCCTCGAACAGGCGGACAATCTCCGCACGGCGCTTCGCCCACTGCTTGGCGTTCTTCACGCGCTTGCCGTTGTTGAAGACCAGAGGATCGGGCAAACCGAGCTTGTAATCGCCCGTCCCGTTCTCATCGTAGTTGACAGGGATACTGGCGGCAGGATCGCTGTCCTGCGCGCAGATGCCGCCCATGCCCAGCAGGGCAAAGCAGCAAAGGATCAAACCAATCTTTTTCATTGCGTTGAAATATTAATTGTAAAAGTTTAGGTTGGGGTCGTTGTCACTTGCCTTCCGCCAGCAACTGCCGCAGGTCGTCCAGGATGGTCTGGGCGTGTGCGGCCACCTGGTCGTCGTAGGCTTTCCTGACCACGGTCTCCGGGTCGCAAAGATAGACGCGCGGCACCACCGAAGTGGCGAATTTCTCATAGACCTTCCTGTCGCTCTGGGCCGAATAAGGCAACGTCAGGCCGTTGCGCTGCCAGTAGGGCTGCAGCGAATCGGCCGTCTGCGCACGGGAAATCAGCACAAAACGCACCTGGGGCCAGGTTTCATAGGCCTGCTGGATGATGGGCAGGGTCTGGCGGCAGTCGCCGCAGGTGGTGTGGAAAAACATGATGAGGGAAAAACTCCCCTTCAAGGAATCGTTCGAGACAACCTGTCCATTGTCCATGACCACGCTGAAATCGGGCAGTTTGTCGCCTTCTGAGACGAAGACCGTGGATTTGTCCGAGATGCAGGAACAGAAAGCCGACAGGACAGCACAGACCGCCATGGCCCGGAACAGTTTTTTGGCAGCGATATTCATAATCATGCGCTTTTGACGATGAAACTTGTTTTCGGCCGGCAAGATAGCAAGAAATGGCCGAGTTGTCAAGCCTGTAGAAGATGTTTTTTATGCACGGCGGGACACGGGAAAAATATTTTTTCCACAGATGTGTTTGAAATTCAAAACTTATTGCTACCTTTGCCCCGTCATCAAACAATTGTTGGCAGCATGGCGGTTTCGTCTAGTGGCCTAGGACGTGGCTCTCTCACGGCTAAAACCCGGGTTCGATTCCCGGATCCGCTACCAAAAAAAGAGGTAAAATCGATTGGTTGACCAAAGATTCTGCCTCTTTTTTGTTAGCTACAGACGCGATAATATGAAGGATTTCTTCCGACTGCTGTTCCGGCTGGTGCCGCCCTACAAGAAAGATGTTTTCCTGAACATCTTCAACAACCTGGTATCCACCATCTTCAGTCTGTTTTCCTTTGCCCTGATCATCCCCATCCTGGAAATCCTCTTCCAGATCAACACCGGCACCTACCCCCATCATGAGGATATATGGAGCCTGCCCATCAATGAGATAGGCAGCGCCCTGAAAGACAACTTCTACTGTTTCCTGCTCGACTTCATCGACACCCATGGCGGCGGACCGACCCTGCTCATGCTGGGCGGCTTTCTGGTGGGCATGACCTTCCTGAAGACCGGTTTCATGTACCTGGCCTCGGTCAACATGATCCGTATCCGCACCTCGGTGCTGCGCGATTTGCGCAACATGATCTTCGGCAAGATCCTGGCCCTGCCCCTGGGCTTCTTCTCCGAAGAACGCAAAGGAGACATCATCGCCCGCATGTCGGGCGACGTGACCGAAGTGGAGACCTCCATCATGAGTTCGCTGGACATGCTCTTCAAGAACCTCATCATGATTGTCATCTACTTTGTCACCATGGTGGTCCTGAGCTGGGAGATGACCCTCTTCGTGCTCGTGCTGCTGCCCGTGGCCGGTTTTCTGATGGGGCGTGTCAGCAAGCAACTCAAGAAACCCTCGCGCGAAGGGCAGAACAAATGGGGACAGATCCTTTCGCAAATCGAAGAGACCCTCTCGGGCCTGCGCATCGTCAAATCGTTCAATGCCGAAAACCGCACCTACGAGCATTTCCAGGACGAGAACAACCAGTTGCGCCGCATCACGGCCCGCATTTTCCGCCGTCAGCAGCTGGCCCATCCCATGAGCGAGTTCCTGGGCACGACCATCATCGCCATCGTGCTCTGGTTCGGCGGCACGCTCATCCTGTCGCATTCCACCGGCCTGTCGGCCCAGGTCTTCATCTACTACCTGGTCATTTTCTACAGCATCATCAATCCCGCCAAATCATTCTCCCAGGCTTGGTACAGCATCGAAAAGGGCCTGGCCTCGATGGAGCGTATCGACAAGATCCTGCTGGCCGAAAACAACATCAAGGATCCCGAACATCCTGTTGAGCTCAAAGAGTTCGGCACGGGCATCGAATACCGGCATGTCAGCTTCAAGTACCAGAGCGAACCTGTGCTGAAGGACATCTGCCTGAAACTGCCCAAGGGCAGCACACTGGCCCTGGTGGGTCAGTCGGGCTCGGGCAAATCCACACTGGCCGACCTGCTGCCCCGTTTCTACGACGTGATGGAAGGCAGCATCACCATCGACGGCACCGACATCCGCCAAGTGCGCAAGCAAGACCTGCGCGCCCTCATCGGCAATGTGAGCCAGGAGCCCATCCTGTTCAACGACACCTTCTTCAACAACATCGCTTTCGGCACGAAAGACGCCACCATGGAACAAGTCGTCGAGGCGGCCAAAATCGCCAACGCCCACGATTTCATCATGGCATCGGAAAATGGTTACCAGACCAACATCGGCGACCGCGGCGGCAAACTATCAGGCGGACAGCGCCAGCGTATCAGCATCGCCCGGGCCATCTTGAAGAATCCGCCCATCCTCATCCTGGACGAAGCCACTTCGGCCCTCGACACCGAGTCGGAGCGCCTGGTGCAGGAAGCCCTGGAGCAGCTCATGCGCAACCGCACCACCCTGGTCATCGCCCACAGGCTGTCCACCATCCGCCATGCCGACCAGATTTGTGTCCTGCACGACGGGCGCATCGTGGAATGCGGCACGCACGAAGAGCTGTTGGCCCTGAACGGCACCTTCCGCAAACTCTACGACCTGCAAAAAGCCTAACGCTTCCCCCAGTATTTCTCGGCAAATTGTGCGAAGGCCGGCCAGTCGGGCCGGTCGCTGTGACCGCCGTTGTGCAGGCGGAAACCGATGTCGCCGTCGATATAGGCCTTGTCGGGCAGCGGCAGCCGGTCCTGCATCACCAGGCCCGGGCGGCCGTAGAGCTGCCACACGGGGCTGGCATCGCGGCAAGTGCAGTACATACCGATGGGGTTGGCCCAGGCATCGGTCGTGCCGGCATTGACAAAGATGGGCCGGGGAGCCGCCAAGGCCATCAACAGATGGGCGTCCACCCGCAGCAGTTCGCGCCGTCGGGGCATATAGCCACACTCCTCCAACGGGCCCACCCATTTGAATATATTGCCCGCAGCCCAGTGATAGGAGCCTTCCGAGGCAATCACCTCGAGGTTCTCGCCCCAGTTGGTTCGGATCGGGGCGGCGCCCAATACGCCGGAACAGCTCACATAGGCAGTCGACAGGCGCGGCTCATAGACCATGGCCAGCAAGGCGGTCTTGCCGTAGCGCGAATGGCCCGTTACGCCGATTTTCCCAATATCGACGCTGCGGTCTTCCGAGAGTTTGTCCATGAGGCGGCTGATGCCCCAGCTCCAGGCAGCCATGGCGCCCCAGTCTTCGGGACGGCGCCAACGGCCCTGGTTGAGCAGTCCGATCAGGTAGTCGGTGAGGTACTGCCCCTGGTCGGGCTGCAGCTTGGTATTGTCGAAGACCAGGTAGCCCCAGCCGCGGGAAAAGCATTCCTGCAGGCAAAGCGCGTCGGGCAGGCGCCCGGTGCCACGCCCCAACTGGATCACGGCCGGCGTGGCCCAATCGGCCAGAGGCTGGAACAGGGCCGCCTCTATCACCGGCTGATGGCGCACATCGGGATAAGAGGAGATATCGACCTTGCCCGTCAAGGTCTTTTTGACATATTGCACTTCGCGTCCGTCGGCCAGGGTGAAGACGGCCGGCTGGGACACGGAGGTCTGCCAGTCCACGCCAAGGCTTCGGGCGGCCGGCGGCACCACGCCCCACATATCGTATTGCACATGCTGCCAGATTTCCGGCGCACGGTGTTTTTCCCAATCCCTGCGGCTGCCCACATGGCGGCCGTCTTCACAGCGCAGGGGATCCAGGGCCGAATAGCCGCCCAGGTTCACGTCGAGCTCGGTGAAATTGGTCCATTCGCCCCACTGCGAGCGCTTCACCTGGTAACCGGCCGGCGACTGGGGCGTATAGCCTTCGATATCGGTCCAGAATTTCATGGAAGGATGCGTCGGAACAACCAGTTGCGGCCGGTTGGGATCGTCCACATGGGGACAGAGTTCGGGCGGCAGGGCGCCCAGTTGCTCTTGCATCTGCTGCATGTCCATCACCGATGTGACATCCTGCGGCGGGAAGGCCGGAAACTGTGAAACCCGCTCCACTTCCTTGTTTTCGGTGGCAGCCACGATCGCCGTCCGTTGCCGGCACGAGACGAAACCCAGCAGCAGGGCCGCTGCCAGGGCCACACTGACGACACTTTTCATCCTCTTTTCCATAAAAACTGCATTGGTATTTGGAAGCGAAGATAATATATGTCGGTGAAAAATCTTATTTTTGCCCGCAGACTGTTGAATAATTAACATCGTGAAGCTATGATAATCGATTTCAGCCAAATGCCGACCGAAGTGGTCGATCATGCCATGGGCGGCGAAAAGTGCCTGCTCAGGAACATCTATATGGACGACAAAGTGAAGATTCTGCGCGGCCAATTGGCTCCCGGCGCCTCCATCGGACTGCACACGCACGAGATCAACTGCGAAGTGATGTATTTCATCGACGGAAGCGGCAAAGTGTTCTACGGAGACAAATACCAACCCGTCCATGCCGGCCAGTGCCATTACTGCCCCAAGGGAGAGGCCCACAGTCTGATCAACGACAGCCAGCAGGCGCTCACCTTCTTTGCCGTCGTTCCCCTGCTGCCGTAAAGCACGGGCGGGAGGCTTCCGTCAAGGTTTCAGAAAAGACTCAGCTGTTCGTCCTCGTCGAGCAGCCGGAAACTCATCCGGTGCCAGGGCGAGGGCCCTAGCTGGCGAATGGCTTCCCGATGGGCGGCCGTGGGATAGCCTTTGTTCTCGTCCCAATGATAGGCCGGACATTCCCGGTGCAGGGTCGCCATGCAATCGTCACGGTAGGTTTTGGCCAGGACCGAAGCCGCCGCAATCGACAAGTATTTCCCATCGCCTTTGACCACGGTGGTGGCGGGTATGTCGGGATAATCCTCCGGCAAACCGCTCAAGGCCGGCGTCGGAGGCTGTTTTTTATCCTCCGACAGAAGATGGAGCGGCAGCTGGCAGGGCCGACGGAAACGGTTGCCGTCGATCAGGAGATGCTGCGGACGCAACTGTAGTTGCGCCACGGCCCGGTGCATGGCCAGCAGCGAGGCGTTCAGGATGTTGATGCGGTCGATTTCGGCCGCCGAGACCACCCCCACCGCCCAGGCCAGGGCCGACTGCTCAATCAAAGGGCGCAAGGCGTAGCGCTGCTTTTCGGTCAGTTGCTTGGAATCGTTGAGTTCTTCGCAGCAGAAATCCTCCGGCAGGATCACAGCCGCCGCATAGACCGGTCCGGCCAGGCAGCCCCGGCCGGCTTCGTCGCAGCCGGCTTCCAATCTTCCTTTCTGGCAATAGGGCAACAACATCGCGGGCAAAATCTTATTCCGAATAAATCACCGCCAAAAGGGTCTGCCCCACCGCCTTCAGGGTGCGGGCATCGATCTGGTCCATGTTGTCGTGGCGGGTATGCCACTGGGCAAAGAATCCGCCGCGCTGGTCGTCGAAGTCGATGATGTCGATACAGGGGATGCCCGACAGGCGGTTCACGTAGAGATGATCGTCGGTGACCGCGCCGCCGCGGGTATTGACAAACCAGGCACCATAGCCCAGGGCCGCCGCCCGGTTCCAAACCTTGCTCACAACGGTCTGGGCATAGTGGTCCGAAAAATATTCGCGCATGAAGCAGGCGTTTTTGGCACCGACCATGTCCAGCAGGATGCCATATTCGGCCCGATAGCCGGCGTGGTGCGGATGACGGGCCCAGTACTGCGAGCCCAGGCACCAGGTGTCTTCTTTTTCGGCCGCCCAAACCGGCGTGCCGTAGTCTTCGGTGTCGAAAAAGACGATGTCCACGCCGATGGCCGGCAGCCGGCTGCTGTCCGGCAGGCAAGCGCCGATCTGGCGGGCAACCTCCAGCAGGATGCCTACCCCGCTGGCGCCGTCGTTGGCTCCGTCGACCGGCACACGCTGGTGCTCGGGCAGGGTTTCCTGATCACTCCAGGGGCGGCAGTCCCAATGGGCCGCCAACAGCACCCGGCGACTCAAATCGGGCCGAAACGAGCCGATGATGTTGCGCATGTCCAGCATACTGCCGTCGAAAGCCCTCACCTGAGCCGTCTGTTCTGTCACCTGGGCCCCAAACCGGCCCAGCGAGGCGACCAGGTAGTCGCCACAGGCACGGTGGGCGGCCGCCCCGGGCACCCGCGGTCCGAAATCCACCTGCCGTTGCACATAGGCATAGGCACTGTCTTCCTGAAACACAGGAACCGGCTTTTCGACAGTCGTCTTGGGACTGGCCTGTTTGCGTCCGCCACAAGCCGGGCAGGCGCACCACGCCATCGCCAAAGCCAGAAGCGGCAGGCAACGGAGAAGGGTATTTGTCGTCTTTCTCATCATATCTTGCTTAGCGTTGTGCCTGGCTCTTCGCGTATGCCTGGGCCTGGCCCAGCACGCGCAGGAAGTTGCCGCCGGCTATTTTTTCTATCTCCTCCGGGCTGTAGCCTTCGCGGAGCAGCGCCCGAATCAGGTTGACCAACTCGCCCGAGTGCTGGCAGCCCACGATGCCGCCTCCGCCGTCGAAATCGCTGCCGATGCCCACATAGTCCACTCCCACCAGGTCGCGTACGTAATTGATGTGGGCCACGGCGTCGCAGATGGTGGCCTCACGGTCTTTGGCCAGGAAGCCATGATAGAGACAAATGCCCATCACACCGCCTTTTTGGGCCAGCAGACGGATCTGCTCGTCCTTCAAATTGCGCCGGTGCCGGCACAGCGACCACACCGACGAATGGGAGGCGATGATGGGAACGGCCGAGCTTTCGATTGCGTCGTAGAAGGTTTCTTCCGAGGTATGGGACACATCGACCAGGATGCCGCAGCGGTTCATGCGCCGCACCACCTCGCGCCCGAAGGGCGACAAGCCATGGTGCTCGGGGCGGTCGGCCTCGGAAGCCGAATCGCAGACATCGTTGTGTCCGTTGTGGCTGAGGGTGATATACACCACTCCCATGCCGGCGAATCTATCCACCAACGAGATATCCTTGCCCAGGGCATAGCCGTTCTCGATGCCCAGCAAAACAGCCCGTTTGCCGGCCTGCTTGAGGGCCAGCACCTCCTGTGGCGTACGCGCCATGCCGGCCACGTCGCGGCAGGCCAAGGTGCGGGCCTTGGCTTCGTCCAACAGGCGAAGAGCCTTGTCGGTGGCAGCTTGCAGGCCCTGTTCGTCACGGCCCAGCTGCTTGATATAGGCGGCCATCACCACACTGTCCCACAGGCCCTGCTCCATGCCCCTCAGGCTGACCCGGGCGGGCACCAGCTCGAGGGCTTCCTCGCCCTGGGCGTCGAAATCGATCTTGCCGCGCTCAATTTGTCCGCCGGCATAAATATCGTAGTCGCCCTCGAAAAACATCGGGGCATCGCAATGGGCATCCAGGCTGACAACCGCCCCCATCACCCGACGGGTCTGGCGATAAAGCGCAGCCTCCTCCTTGAGCCAGGCAAACAGGCGCTGCATGACAGGGACCGACCTCGTAAGGCACTCGGGATGCCACTGCACCCCCAGGAAGGGCTTGAACTCGGCCGATTCCACGGCTTCGACGATGCCGTCCGTGGCCCGGGCGGCGATACGCAAAGCCGCCGGCACCTGACAGACTGCCTGATGATGGAAGGAATTGACACTGAGGCGGCCTTCGGGAAACAGCCGCGACAGCAAGGTTCCCGGCTCGACCGTCACTTCGTGCACCGTCACATCGCGGGGCTCCGACTGGCTGTGCGGCAAGGCCGGTCCCTCGAATTCGGTGGGGATGTCCTGGTAGATGCGGCCGCCCAGGGCCAGATTCATCAGCTGCTCGCCGCGGCAGATCCCCAGGATGGGCATCTGACGGTCCATGGCCTTGCGAATGAGCGGCAACTCGAAAGCGTCGCGGACAGGGTTGGTGCCGCCCACATGGGGAGAGAGCGGTTCGCCCGTCACCTCCGGGGTGAAATCTCCCCCACCCGTGAATACCAGGCCGTCCAAACGCGACAACAGGGCCTCCATGCCGGCCTCGTCGGTCACGGGAGGCAACACCACCGGGCAGGCGCCGCTTTGGGCCACTGCCTCGACATAGGCCATCGCCAGCAAAGTCTGCCGGTCGTCTTGGCGGAAATTGCCGCTCAAACCGATCAAAGGCCTGTCACTCATTGTTCCCATCTTGACAAAATAAGTTTCTTATCCGCTTCCAGTTGGGCCTTGAGCGCCTCCAACGACGGGAAGGCCTGCTCGGGCCGGAGATAGTCTTTCAGGATCACCCGGAGCGGCTGTCCGTAGATGTCCTGGCCGAAATCGAAAATATGCACTTCGATGCTGCGCTCGCTGCCATTGTGCATCGTGGGCCGGGTGCCGATGTTGAGCATGCCGCGATACGACTTGCCCCCATACAACACTTCGACCGAATAGACCCCGCTGGCCGGCACCAGTTGGTCGGGTTCCGTCAATTGCAGATTGGCCGTCGGGAAACCCAGGTCACGGCCCTTGCCATAGCCCCGTACCACCGTTCCGTCCATAAACCAGTCGTAGCCCAGGGCCTGGTTGGCCTGAAGCACTTTTCCTTCGGAGAGCAACTGACGAATGCTGGAAGAGCTCACCTGGGGAAAATCGTCCAGCATGGGCCGTTGCGGTGCCTGCAGCACTTCGATGCCCAGTTCCTGTCCATAACGGCGGTAGTCTTCGAAAACCTCCCGGCGTCCATGCCCGAAATGATGGTCGTAGCCAATGAGCAGGCATTTGACATGGTATTGCTTTTTCAGCACCTCGGCCATGAAATCGCGGGCGCTGAGCGCGGCCAGGCAGGTGTCGAAGCCGAGCTGCCGGACACAGTCCACCCCGGTCTGACGCAAAAGCCGGTGTTTGTCGGCGCAAGCCGTGAGCAAGGGAGGACAGTAGCCGGCCTGCAGCACACGGCGCGGATGGGGCCAGAAATAGAGCACCAGCGAGGGCATCTTCCGCTGCCGGGCCAGTTCTTTCAACTGGTCCATCAGGTAACGGTGTCCCAGATGCACGCCGTCGAAAAAGCCCATCGTGGCCACACAAGCCTGGAGGGGCCTGGGAGCGAAGCTTTCGTCGGAGGCCAGCGCCGCCTCCTCGGGAAACAGCCTCGGGCCGAAATCCTCGAAGGGACGGGGGCAGTCGGTCTGCCAGCCCAGGGAGGCCGCCGCGGCGCAATTGGCCGGGCTGTCGTCCACCAGCAAGGTTTCTTCCGGTTTGAGAGCGGCATCGCGCGCCACATACTCGAAGATCTCCCGGCCAGGCTTGGACAGACCTATCCGATAGGAGAAATACATTTTCTCGAAACATTCTTCGGCCGGATAGCCGGCCTGGGCAAACTGCTCCAGGAAACGGGTGTGGATCGGATTGGTGTTGCTCAGCAGGAACAGGCGGTAGCGACGGCTCAGGGCATAGACCAGACGGATCTTGCGGTAGGGAATGTCCTCCAGGAAAGCCGCCCAGGCTGCATCGACGGCCTCGTCCGAGACCTGCAGCGAAAACATTTCACGCAATTGGCGCCGGAACTCAGGCAAGTCGATATCGCCGTTCTCGAAGGCGCCGAAAGGCCCCTGGTGGCCATAGGGGGTCAGGTAGTCGGCCGGCCGCGGCACCCCCAGCCGGTGAAAGGCATCCATGCTGGCCTGTGGATTCAGGTTGACCAGTACGCCGCCGAAGTCGAATACTATGTTCTTAATTTCCGCCACCGAAGGGTTTTTCCGTTTCAAAGCGTAAAATTACAAAAAGCCCCCGATGTGGCAAGCAAAAAAAAGGGCGCTGTTGCTTAATCCACAAAATAAGCGTAATTTTGCCCTCGCATTCACGAAACAGCTTCGTGACGGGCCTATAGCTCAGTTGGTTAGTAGCACCTGACTCATAATCAGGGGGTCACAGGTTCAAGCCCTGTTGGGCCCACCCTCACAATCAGACATTTGACTCCATGCAGATGTCTGATTTGTTTTTGGGGTGAAAACCCAACGAAAAAAAGGATTACAGCCTGCGGTACTTGAAATTCGAAATCGTGGCCGAACCCTTGCCGGCGACAAAGATGCCCGGCAGGACGCTCTGGAACTCATAGAGCGTGTTGTGATGATAGCCCGAGATATCCATGCCCCAGCTTTCACGCTCCCAGTGTTCGCCGTCGAAACTGTATTCGCCCGTCACGATGTGCTTGTCGTTGCGCAAACGCAGCCACAGGTGATTGCCCATGCTCGCGCCGGTACGGCTGGCCGAATCCTTGCGGAAACGGTAACGATGGGTGGAGTCGAAGCCCGTACCCATGTGGAAACCGGCATTGTAGAAGAGCACCAGTCCGGCCATCACCTTGTCGCCGCTCAATTCGATCTCGGCTTCGATCTCGTAGGAATGGTCGCCGGCGACAAACAGCAGCGGCGAGGAATTGCCCGGGCCGTCGCCTTTGCCCTTCATCACCAGGCTGCCCTTCTTGACTTTCGAGCGACGGGTTTCGTAAGAGAGGTAGTGTCTCCATTCGTAACCGATGCGGAACTCACCCAGGCGGGCCTTGGGATCGCCTGCGGAAGAGGGGCGCAAGGGCGTGTTGATATAGCCTTCCAGACGGGTGTCGGGCGAAGTGCGGATCCATTCGTCGGAGGTCATCATCACCGGCTCGAGCAAAGTCTGGCGGCCCAGGGTCTGGTAGCCGTTCTCATAGGCATGATAGACGATGAACCACCGGCCGTCCTTGGTGTCGATGAGCGAACCGTGGCCTTTGCTCCACCAACGGTCGTCGGCGCTGTAGGTATGCACCATGGGGTTGTAGGGAGAGTTCTCCCAGGGGCCGTCGAGCGATTTGGAACGGGCCACGACCACCATGTGGCTGGTCGGCGGACCGGCCGTGCCGCCTTCGGCGTTCAGATAGTAGTAATAATCGCCGATACGGCGGATTTTCGGACCTTCCAGGCAGAAACCCTCCGTCTGCCATTCACGGGGGTAGCGCCAGCCCAGATAGACCAGTTCGGAGGTCTCGGGCATCACGGAAAGGCCGTCTTCGGCGAGGCGGACACGACGGCCTCCGCTCATGAAGAGCCAGCGCGCGCCATCCTCACCCACCACATGGCAGGGATCGATGTTGCCGATCTTCAGGTCGACAGGATCGCTCCATGGGCCGTCGGGCGTCACCGACCAGGTGACAAAGTTGGTCTTGCCCTTGTCGGTCGCCACGGTGAAATAGATGTAGAACTTGCCGTCGTAATAGGAGATGTCCGGCGCCCAGACCGAGCCCAGGTATTTTTTCAGGGCAGGACCCAGCGGCTCCCAGTTGACAAGGTCGGTGGAATGGAACACAATCAGACCCGGCTGATAGTCGAAACTCGAATGGGTCATGTAGTAGTCGTCATCGACCCGGACAATGGTGGGATCGGGATAGTCGCCCCGGAAGATCGGATTCATATAGACAGCCCTCACCTGTCGGCGCACTTCGGCCTGAGGTTCGTCCACCGCCTGTTGGGCGGCCAGCGGGCAGGTCTGCAGCAAGGCCAGTCCCAGGGCCCATGCCAACATCAATCTAGACTTCGACATATTCGTATGGTTTTTATGGTCAATCGTTCATAGACAGCAGGAACTCTTCGTTCGAATCGGTCTTTTCGAGCCGGTCCTTCAGAAATTCCATGGCTTCGATGGGATTCATGTCCGACAGATAGCGGCGCAGCACCCACATACGGTTCAGCGTCTGCTGGTTGA
>JAGDCW010000036.1 GCA_017958305.1 Bacteroidales bacterium
ATGGGCACGCTCATACCCACGCCGATGTAGGCGGCCTTCTTGGCGTCACGGTCGCTCTTGGCCGTCAGATAGCGCTGCACGATGGTCTGGTCGGTGCCGTATTTCTGCAGGGCATAGAAAGCACCGTTGACGACCATCACCCAGAAGGTGAGTTCGGCAAAGCTGAAATGGTAGGGGCCGAAGCCGATCTTCTTCATGGCGATGGCCTCGTGGAAGACCTGCAAGGCTCCCTGTTCGGGCTTGAGCATCAGCACGACGACGCAGAGCACGCCGCCCAGGATCAGCAACAGGCCCTGGACCACATCCATCCAGATGACGCCTTCCATACCGCCGACATAGGTGATGATGACAATGACCAGGCCCAACACGATGATGATCCACAGGGCATCCGTGCCCATCATGCTGGCCAGGGCCAGGGATATCAGGTAGAGCACCGTGCCCATCTTCGAGAAGTGGGTCAGAAGGAAGGCCAGCGACGAATAGATGCGGGCACCCAGGCCGAAACGGCGTTCAAAATATTCATAGGTGCTCAGGCGGATCATCTTCCGGAACAGCGGCACGATGACCCAGATGAGGAAAATCAGCACCACGGGCACCATCAGTCCCTGCACGAGCAGGATCCAGTTGCCCTTGTAGGCGGCAGCCGGATAAGACAGGAAGGTGACCGAGCTGATCAGGGTGGCGAAAATCGACAGACCGATCACCCAGGAGGGGGCTTTCTGTCCGCCTTTGAAATAAGCGTCCGAAGTTTTGTTGCGGTGGGCCACATAGACCCCCACGCCGATGGTGAACACCAGCGTAATGAGGATAATGGCGATATCTATCCAATGGATGGTGGCAGTACTCATAGGGCTAAAGCTTTAAAGTTGGCGATAATCTGGTTGGCTTCCTCCGGACCGTATTCGGTGAGCGGAGGCATCATGGCGGTGCCGCAGAGGCCGGCGTCGTGCATCAGCACTTTCAGGGCGGCCAGCGACTGTCCCAGGGTGCGTCCCTTCTGATAGACGGCGCCCACCTGGTCGGTCAGGGCCTGGAAATGATCGACGGCGGCAAAGTCGCCCGACGTGAAGGCCCGGTACAGCCAGCCGTAAAGTTCGGGGACGATGTTGCCCGTGCTGGGGACGATGCCGTCGGCTCCCAGCTTGAGGCTGTTGCCTCCCTGGGCGCCCCAGCCGCAGAAGAACGAGAAATCGGCCCGGTCCTTGAACAGGGCGATGCTTTTTTTCATCTTCTCCTCGTCGCGCTCGGAATCCTTCAGGCCGGCGATATTGGGATGCCGACTCAGTTCCTCCACCACATCCAAGGGGATGGACATCTGGGTCGTCGCCTTGATGTTGTACATGAACACCGGTGCCTTGATGCTCTCGGCCAGGGTCAGATAAAACTTTTTCATCTGGTCGGGGGTCAGGATATAGTAGGACGGCAGGGTCGATACCACCGCATCCACGCCCATGGCGGCATACTGGCGGCCCAGGCTGAGCAGGGCGCCGACATCGTTGCCCACCAGTCCGGCATAGACCAGCTGGCCCGGCTTGCGTGCTTTCACGGCAGCCTCCATGAATCTCAGACTCTCTTTTTCCCCGACAGAGGCCGACTCGCCGGTCGTACCCAGGATGAGCGGGGAAATGCCGTTCTCGGCAAACTTGCCCATGATGCGGGTCACCGCCGCCGTGTCGATAGTCAGGTTTTGCTTGAGGGGGGTAACCATCGGGACTACCACGCCCTGGAATTTTTTCTTCATAGACGGATATTCGTTATCGTTGTTTTTTTGCAAGGTTATTTACGCTCAGAGCGGCTTTTCGAACTGGCCGTATAGACAAAGGACGACTGGAGCACCACTTTCTCGGCCGGCAAGGGCTCGGTGGCTTCCAATTGTTTCATGAGCAGTTGGAAAGCCTGCCGGCCCATCTCCGTGATGGGTTGGCGCACATAGCTCACCGGCGGGGTGAACAAATCGAAGGCGTTGCCACCGTCGAATCCGAACAGGGCCACATCCTCGGGCACGCGAAGACACGTCTCGCGAATCATGTACAGACCTTCGATGGTGAGGGTGTTGTTGGCGAAAATCAAAGCATCGACCGTCTCGTCGCCCGAGCGGATGGACGACAGGAAGGCGCGGATGCTCTCCCGGCTTTCGTCCTTGTTGAAACGATACACTTTTTCGGCCAGGCCGTGTGCCTGCATGGCTTTCTGATAGCCCAGCAGACGGCCGTGGATATGGCTCAGGTCGCCGCTGTAGGCCACAAAGGCGATATGGCGGTATCCTGCCGTGATCAGATAATCGGTGATCTGACGGCCCGCCTGCTCGTTGTCGAGCAGCACCGAGGAGATCTCCATGTCGGTGTAGTCGCGATCGACCAGCACCAGCGGGAATTTCTGTTCCTGCAACTCGGCGGCGATCTTGATGGTGTCCTCGCAGGGGATGGCGATGATGCCGTCCACGCCCTGGTTGACCAGGGTCTGCATGAATGAGTTCAAACGACGGGAGTTGTCGTCCGAACTGCCATAGATCACCGTGTAGCCGTGCTCCGATGCCTGCTTTTCGATTTCGCGGGCCAACTTGGCGAAGAAGGGGTTGGCGATATCGGCCACCACCAGGCCGACGAGGTGGCTTTTGCCACTGCGCAGGCCGCGTGCCATGATGTTGGGCTGATAATTCATCTCCCGGGCGATGCGCAACACCCGCTGCGTTGCCTCCTCGCCGATGCCATATTGCTTGGCTTTGCCGTTCAACACCATGGAAACCAATGCCGAAGACACGCCCGCGGCACTGGCAATCTCTTTGATCGATACTTTTTTCTTAGGCATTTTCCTCTATGATATCCGAAATCGCAAAGATAAGCTAAATCGTTTCAGAAGGCAATAGTTTTGTTGATTATTTCAACTCGGCCGTCAGGCGCTGCAGGCGGGGCGAAGCGGCCACCTTCTCGCCATCGACAAAGAGGCTCAGGCCACTGCCCTTGCCGAAATGGCTGCCGTCGGCATCCCACAGGATGGTCACGATGTGGCCGTGGTAGTGGATGTTGTCCAGGCAGAACCAGGGCCACTGGTTTTCGGGGATCAGGGGATTCACCTCCAAAGTCTCGTCGGCACGGGGACGCAGGCCCATCAGGCCGGTCACCACCAGGTCGGCGAAGGTGGAATGGTTGTAGTAGCGGCTGCGCAGCTGGTCGCCCTTGAGCCAGTAGCCCGTGGTCTCGTCCAGGTATTCACCGATGTAGGGACGGCCGCGATGGTACTGCGATTCCACATAAAGCTCCATCAGGCGGAAATAGATGCTGTCGTTGACGTAGTTCTGCGGATAGTTGTTCAGGACATTGGCCAGGGCCGTCATGGTCTGCGAAGTGGCGAAGGGCCAGACAGCGCCGTCCCATTCGCAGCTGCCCGTGCCGTGGGTACGGAAAGCCGGATGGCGGCGTTCGGCCGTGGTCAGGCCGTAAGGAGCCAGGAAGCCCTTGGGGTCGGTCACCTGCAACCAAGCCTCTTCAAAACCCTTTTCGGGAGTGGGCAGGTCGAAATACCAGGGAATGAAACCGATGGCTTCGCGCACCTGGGCCAGCTGTCCGTCCTTGATCCAACGGGTCTCGAAGAACTTGTGCTCGTCGTTCCACAGGCGGTTCTCCACCAGGCGTTTCATCGTGTCGGCGCGCAGGGCGAAAGACTTGGCCTTGGCCTGGGCGGCACGTCTGTCTTTGGCCTTCAGGCCCTTCTCGGCGGCCTTCATGGCATACATGGCCGACAGGGCCTTGGCATTGCCGTACATATAGCTGTTGATGGTCGGACGGGCATTCTTGATGCGGCGGCCGCCGCTGATGGACTCTTCCATGCCGTCCTGCACGTCACCCTGCCAATAGAGGCCTTCGGGCCAGCGCTGGGTCTCTTCCCAGGCCATGTAGTGGGCGTCCAGGTCGGGCAGCATGTCCAGCAGCCAGTCCTTGTCCTGCCACACCAGATAGCGCTGGTACAGGGCATAGGGAATCCACGAACTGAACTTCATGAGTTTGCTCATGGGCTGGCCTTCGTTGCCGCGCAGCCAGATGTTCAGGTACTGGTCGATGTAGTCCTGGTTGGCCGCCCACCTCAGTTCATTGACCTGATGGCCGATGGCGCAGGCGATGATGTTGTATTTGTCGGAATAGGTGCGCTGTACCAGGAACTCGTTCACCACGTAGCCCTGAGGGGTCTCACGCAGTCCTTTGCGAAGCGACCACCAGCGGAAATACCACATTTCCTCGAAATTGTCCTGCGGGCAGGCAAACAGGGGGATGTTGGCCTCCATCCACGTCCAGGCGTCCTTGTTGGGAATGGCCTGGATGATGGGCTCGTCTTCCATGCGGTTGAAATAATCCGCATAATGCTTGTAGTCATCAGCTTTCAAAATCTTGGCCCCGGATTGTCCGGCCCGGGCCGGGGTCAGTGCCAGCACGCTCGCCAGGGAGAGCAGGCCTGCCACAATAATGCTCTTTTTCATCGTAATATTGTTTGGTTGGTTATTAAATTCGCCTTTGGGGCAAAGTTACCTTTTTTCTCCGAGCCCCCAGATACAAAAAGCCTTAAATAATTCATTTGCTTTTGCCCAGCCCTTGCTGTATCTTTGTGCCTTCGGATGCGCCCGTAAGGCATAGCCGAAGCCACTGTGAATCAAAAGATAATGGACAGAGAAAAGGAAATATGTCGGATAACGCTCATCGGAGGCGCCGGCAACGTTTTGTTGCTGGTTTTTAAATTCGTGGCAGGCATCCTGGGTCACAGTGCCGCCATGGTGGCCGACGCCGTACATTCCCTGTCCGATTTCCTGACCGACATCATCGTCCTGGTTTTCGTCGGCATCAGCGCCCGGCCCCAGGACGAGACCCACGACTACGGACACGGCAAATACGAGACCGTCGCCACCCTCTTTATCGGGTTGGCGCTCGTTGTGGCCGCCCTGGGCATCATCGTCTCCGGAGCGGTCCAGTTTTCCCGGTGGCTCGGCGGCGCCCAGTTGGAGGCCCCGGCCCCACTGGCCCTGTGGGCGGCGCTCGTCTCCATCGCAGTGAAAGAAATCCTCTACCGATACACGGCCCGCAAAGGCCGCCGGCTGGAATCGGCCGCCCTGGTGGCCAACGCCTGGCATCATCGCAGCGACGCCCTCTCCTCGATCGGCGCGGCCGTCGGTATCGGCGGAGCCATCCTGATAGGCGAACGCTGGACGGTGCTCGACCCCTTGGCTTCGATCGTGGTGGGCGCCATGCTGCTCAAGGTGGCCTGGGAGTTGCTGCAGCCCAGCATCGGCGAACTCACCGACAGTTCGCTGCCTCCGCAGACCGAAGCCGAAATCGAGCAGATCATCCAATCCGTGCAGGATGTCTGCCAGCCCCACAACCTGCGCACCCGCCGCATCGGCCACCGCACGGCCATCGAGGCGCATATCCGCATGGACGGAGGTCTTTCGCTGCAGCAAGCTCACGACCGGGCTTCGGACATCGAGCAAAAACTCAAGGAGCGCTTCGGGCAGGAGACCCTGGTCACCCTCCACATGGAACCCATGAAACAACCGCTTGCGGATTCCGGCAGTTTGTCTTAACTTTGCCCCCGACAAAAAGTCAAGGGGTGCTCAAAGTTTTGGGCTGAGATAATACCCTCTAACCTGATGCGGGTAATGCCGACGTAGGGATGGACAGTATGTAAATCAACAAAACACCGTAGCATTTCCCTTTACCTGTTTTTATTAACCGGGGCGGTGCCGTCGTACCCTCCACAAATGTGTAAAGGAAATGAACCACAAAACCTTATCCATGGCA